>CAYZIU010000001.1:0-39869 GCA_964478575.1 uncultured Candidatus Saccharibacteria bacterium
AAATGATCATTGAAGTCAAAGCACCAAATGCTGAGAACGATATTCAACAGTTGAAGTCATATTTAAATGCTGAGGGTTCACCCATCGGTGTTGCGCTTAATGGTAAGTACCAGTTGATATTATTTCGCCCGTATCCAAAGGACTTTGACACTCTAGACCAAATACCTGCATATGGTGAAGATGTAACCGATGTTCTCCAGAAACGAAAAACACTCAAAGACCTCCACGAGCAAGACCTTAAAATTATTATCAAAACATTAGAGGAATTGGTGCTTGCTAATTCTGGCTTTGATAGTTTTGATGAGATATTCAAACTCATTTATGCAAAACTCTATGATGAAAAAGAGGCTATTTCTCGTAGTGGTGAAGAACTTAATTTTAGAAAAAGCCCAACTGGTAAACCAGAGGACACTAAGAAAGTAATTGAAGATTTATTTGAAGATGCAAAAAAGGAATGGCCTGAGATATTTGAAAAAACTGACAAAATAAAACTATCACCTGAGCATCTTTCTATTTGTGTCGGTGAACTACAAGATGTCCGTCTGTTTGGTTCTAATCTCCGTATCATTGACGAGGCTTTTGAATATTTACTTCCTGATGTAGCGAAAGGTAAGAAAGGTCAATACTTTACACCCCGTATTGTGATTGATATGTGTGTTCAAATGATGAACCCGAAGAAAAGAGAATATGTCATAGACACTGCGTGTGGTAGTGCTGGGTTTTTGGTACACGCTATGCAGTATGTTGTTAAAAATGAGAACTTGTCAAAGGCAGGAATGAAAGAGTACGCAATGCGTTACTTATTCGGGATAGACTTTGATGAAAAATCAACAAAGATTAGTCGTGCAATTATGGTTATCGCTGGCGACGGTAAAAGTCATATCTACAAAACTACCTCACTAGACACAAAGGAATGGCCTGAGAAGTTTAAAAGTGAACTCAAAGACTTAGACCTAGTGCAGGAGTACGACGACCACACCAAAACAAATGACAATAAAGAAAACTTAAAAGAGTTAAAATTTGATGTACTGCTAGCCAATCCTCCATTTGCAGGTGAAGTAAAAGAAAAGCATCTACTCTCTCAGTATGTACTTGGTAAAAACGCTAAGGGTAAAATGCAGAAATCAGTTGACAGACATCTCTTATTTATTGAAAGAAATCTTGATTTTGTAAAGGCAGGAGGTAGACTTGCTGTGGTGCTTCCACAAGGTATTTTCAATAATACAAGTGAGGAATATGTTCGTAAATACATAATGCAAAAGGCTCGCATCTTGGCAGTAGTCGGACTACACGGTAACTCGTTCAAACCACATACAGGTACAAAGACCTCTGTTATTTTCTTGCAGAAATGGAACGAAAACGAATTAGACGCTGGTGGTAGTCCAACGGTTAAAGACTATCCTATTTTCTTTGCTACACAGAAACAATCCTTCAAAGATAACAGTGGTGACTATATTTTTGAAAAGGAAGCAGACGGCAGTATTGTAAGAGATACGGACGGTAATCCTAAATACCTTTGCGACTTGGACGAAATTACAGATGCGTTTGTTGCTTGGGGTAAAGAGCAAAAGTTAGATTTCTTAAAATAACTATATGTCTTGGGAAACAATAGTAAAAAATAATAATTTAGATGTATCAGAAATCTTATTTAGCGAACTTGTGGGTCGTGTTGATGCTGAATACTATAAACCTATTTTTATAGTTGGAGATAAAATTATTGAAAGTAAATACACAAAAAAATTATCTCAGATAGCAGAAATTAAGGGCGGTAAACGATTGCCAAAAGGAGAAAGTTTTAGTGCCGAGGGTATTCCGTACATAAGGGCAGAAGATGTAAAAAATAGTTTTGTTCAGTACGAAAACTCACCAAAAATATCTGTTGCAATGCACCAGAAACTTAAATCGTATCAAATTAAGCTAAATGATGTTTTAGTTTCTATTGCAGGGTCTGTTGGAGATGTTGGTATTGTTAAATTTGACATTGGTAAATGTAATCTTACTGAAAATTGTGCAAAAATAATAGACTTAAAAGAAATAAACCCTGACTACCTTTTTATATTTTTACTTTCAAAATACGGACAAAATCAAATCGAGAGAGAGAAAGTTGGTTCAAACCAGCCCAAATTAGCACTTACGCGTATCAGAGATTTTATAATACCAATACCAAGTGATGCTTTTCAAAAAGGTATTGCGAGCCTTGTTCTGAAATCAAAAATATTAAAAGATACTTCAATGCTTGAACATTCTGAAGTGGAACAAACACTCTTAAAGGAGTTGAATTTAGATAATCATATAGCAAGTGAGTTAAGTGTGTCTGTGCGAAACCTTTCTGAGTGTTTAAGAGACGACCGCTTTGACGCTGAATACTGGCAACCTGAATATGACGCAATGGAAAAAGCAGTTTCAAGAGTAGCACAAAAAGAACTTGGTGAAATAGTTTCAGTATTAAAAGGTGTAGAGGTTGGAAGTGAGTCATACGACCCTGAGGGCAAACCTTTTATCCGTGTATCTGATTTTTCTATCTATGGAATTGAAGATGTAGAGAAAAAAATATCACCTGAACTATACGATGAACTCAAAGATAAATACACACCCAAAAAGGGTGAGGTTCTTTTTACAAAGGACGGAACTATTGGGCTTTCTTACGCTTTGCACGAGGAAACAGTCGGCATACTAAGTGGTGCTTTTTTAAGGTTAAAACCAACTATCAAAATCAACACTGATTACTTAGCGTTGGTATTAAACTCGCTTTACTGTAAAACTCAAATTGAAAGAATGTCTGGTGGTGCTATCATTGCTCACTTGAAACCTGAGAGTGCAAAAAAAATAAAGATACCATTGCTCTCAGATACTAAGCAAGCAGAAATTGCAGAGAAAGTATTTACCGCTTTTAGAATGAGAAAGGAAGCAAAAGAGCTAGTAGAAAAAGCAAAACGTGCAGTTGAAGTATTTGTTGAAAAGGATGAAAAAGAAGCAATGGTTTTTATTAGTAAGTAAAAACAACGAATACAACCTGGTGGTATTATCCAAAATGGTTGGATAATGAAACTCTGGAATATAAGATTCCGAGCGGGGAGATAAAGACTTATAAAATTTAGAGAATACAACAAATAGTTATTTTAGAAACCTGAATTTTATTTTAATTCCCTATTAGCAATTTCACCACGATCGTGGTGAAATTGCTAATAGGGGTAACAGCGGAAAGGTCAAAATTATTTTTCGCCTCTTGTTTATATTGTATTTAATTTTTTATTTGATTTAAGTTAAAATAAAAGAATGGAAAACAAATTATCTATGAAAGTGTCGGTTGCTATAGTTATTGGGCTTATTATCCTTGCTTTTTGGGGACGGTTTAATGCAATGAAAAATGGAACCCTAGAGAAGCCTTTGCCGGTCGTGAATAGTTTCGAGGAGTGTGCGGCGCTTTATCCTGTGATGGAGAGCTATCCTGAACAATGTAATACTCCAGACGGGAAGCATTTCACAAATCCGATTCAGTTTATTGATGGTTATCAATTGCCAGGGTCTGCTGTAGACGGGAAGAATATGGCCGACGGAATAATAAAAGGAAAAGTTTATTCGTCTACTGCACTAGAGACAAAAAGAGAAGTCGTTGCTTATAGTTATGAGAAGTGGGATGAAAAAGAAAGAGTGGAAATAAATTCAGATGGAACTTTTGAAATGTATATTGCAGAAGGAGCTTATTACATAATGGTTGAGCCGGGGACTGAGAGAGAACAGTCTGAGGCTATATTCATCCAGGGAGAGCAGACTATAACGTTGGATTTCACTATTTAGTTTCAAGCTTGGTTGTTATAATTAGTTTGTAAGTATTAATATTTTTTAATTTAAATTATGGAAATAAATTATCTCGCAGTGTTGGTTTGTGGAGTCGCGTCTATGGTTATAGGATCCCTGTGGCACTCAAAGCTTTTATTTGGAGATTGTTTTATAAAAGCTTCTGGAATGGATATCGGAATGACTCCAGAGAAAATGGCCGTGATTCAGAAAAAAATGTGGCAGTTGTATCTTACACAATTTCTACTTTCACTTTTGCAGGCATTTATCCTAGCTCAATATATAGCTGGATGGGAAGAAGCAAGTGGTGTTACTAATGCTCTTTGGATCTGGCTTGGATTCATAATGCCAACAGTGGCGGGAAGTTCTATGTGGAGCAGCCGTCCAAGAAAGGATGCTTGGAAGGTATTCCTTATTTCAGCTGGTTATCAATTAGTTCTTTTCGTAGTATTTGCTCTTATCTTAGGATCTTGGCAATAGGAGACAAGTAAGTGGTATAGAAAAAGCACTGTGTGTTGACATGGTGCTTTTTTGTTGGTATAATAAACAAAATTTAAAATATGAATAAATTAATGGAAGCAATCAAAGAGGTTTGTGCTTTTCTAGACCAAGGTCTCACTGAAGAATTAAATGTAAAGATAATTTTCTTTGGGGGAATATTTCTGGCTTTATTGTTTTTAGTGTTTGGTGCAGCAGCGGTTAGGGCAATAAAAAAACCACAGAAAAGCAAGAGGTATTACAAGCTTGCCATAGGTTGCTTGTTCTCTGCCAATTTCGCCATATGTTCTCTTTTAACTGACTTATTCTTTGAAAGAGCGGATATCTACCTGGTTGCTGCTGTTATCACGGTTTGTTTTATGTTTTCTATATTTTTTTGTTTTATTTATTCAATAATAATTCTTTATCTAAACAAAAAAAGCACTGAAAAAAAATTTGATCTGCCTGCTAAGGAAAAAAGAAGGTCTTATAAGAGAGTGGACCTCATTGATCAAGTCTAAATTAATGTCTTTTATAAATCCGGCCCGTTGCCGGATTTTTTGTTTTTTGGTGTAAAATATGACAATGAAAAAGGTGGTGATTATTTTAATATTGGCAGTGGCTTTAGTTGGCTATTTCTTTTTTATAAAAAAAGATTCTTCTCTGGATCTAGAAAATGAATACCAAATTCGTGAGGTTCTAAAGAATAACGAGCGCGTCTGGAGTGGAGTTCTGCCTTGTGTAGACTGTGAAGGAATCCTCGTCTCTCTTGTTTTATCTGATTTTAATTTTGAAAACGACAGCGGAGAGTTCACTTATAGTGAGCTATATCTTGGAGAGGAGGGAGGTCCGTATATAAAAACCGGCTCTTGGACAAGGGTTGGTGGGCAGATTGTGTTTGACCCAAAGGCTGAGGAATTTGATAATTTCTCCTACACAGCCTTAGATAATGGCGGATTCTTGGTTCCGGCTACACTTCGGATATCTCCAGGTCTTTCTGAAGACAGCTATATCTTGCAAGAAGAGAGGTAGATTGTGGTAAAATATAAGTATTATAAGTTTCGAAATAATTTAAGATGTTAAAAAATTGTAATTGTAAAAATTGGGGACTTCTCCTAATTAGAGTTGGTTTGGCTGCAGTATTCCTATTTCACGGAATTAGCAAGTTGATGGATATGGATATGACAATAGGATTTTTCTCAAGCCTAGGGCTACCTGCATTTATGGCTTGGGTGGTTGCGGTTGTAGAAACTCTAGGTGGAGTAGCAATGCTTTTCGGAGCATTTACTTTCGTTGCAGGAATAGCACTTGCAATCATTATGTTCTTCTCAATTGTTCTAGTTAAATTTGGAGCAGGATTCTTTGCTTTTGAATTTGAATTAATGGTTATGCTTACAGCACTCGGAGTAGCACTTACAGGAGCTGGAAGATACTCAATGCACTCAAAGTGTAGCTGTGGTGGAAACTGTATGATGTGTAAAGGTTCAGCTTGTATGCACTGCAAAGGAGGAGAAGCGATGAAGTGTGACGGATGTGAGATGTGCAAGAATGGTTGCACAGGACACGAAGGAAAATAATTAAATTTTCAAAATAAAAATCCCGCTTTTGCGGGTTTTTTGTTAAACATTATATATTAAATAATTTCCATCTTTACCTTCTTTATTCATAATGTCTTTAAATTTTTTCTGAACATGAGTATGCAGATCTATTTCAAGCAGTTCTCCTTTTTTTGCACTTTTTAAAATTTCTTCAAGGAGTCCGGTTATCATCATCTCAAACGGAACTCTAAGGTCTGTCTCACGGCCATTTTCAATTGCAGTAAAACACATTTCAGGTAGTAGGTCGGATTTCTTTATATCACCATCTAAAACCATTAATTCTATGTCACTTATTAGAGACAACTCTTTTGCTCTTTGGGTAACGAAGTAGCCATCACTTTTTGAATAAATAGGACACTTTGTGTCGTTGGAGAAATGGATTTCTGCATGTTTAAAAGGACAATCTTCGGATGGGTCTTTAATTTCTAAGTATGCGGTTTTTAATATCATATTTACAATTTTATAAATTTATACACTGATTGTAGTAAATAGTCAAATTTGTGGTTCTTTTGATATAATTAAAAAATAATGAGTATTTTCGACGAAGAGTACAAAAAGCTAAACAAGGAGCAGAAGGATGCTGTGGATTCGATAGATGGGCCAGTTATGGTTATTGCGGGCCCTGGAACCGGGAAGACTCAGGTTCTGACGCTCCGCATTGGAAACATTCTAAAGAAGACAGATATTGGAGGGTCTGGGGTTCTTTGTCTAACCTTCACTCGTTCTGGGGTGACGGCCATGAAAAAGAGACTGGAAAAATATATTGGAGCAGAGGCAAACAATGTAAAAATATCAACATTCCATAGCTATGCAATATCGCTAATAGAAAAACATCACTTAAGTCTCGGTTTTATAAATATTCCAAAACTTTTGGACGAGAGGGAGGCTGTTTTTCTGGTAGACAAGTTACTCTATGTTCGTGAGTGGAAACACCTCCGTCCAAGAAGCAACCCTGCAACATATTTTTCTGATATAAAATCTCTAATCTCACTTTTGAAACGAGAACGAATGTCGCCGAGTGATTTTCAAAAAGAAATAGAAAAAGAAATAAAAAGTCTGGAGAGTGATCCGGAAAGTGTATCTACTCGTGGCGCATCAAAGGGTGAACTGAAAAAAGAAATTATAAAAAAGATAGAAGCACTAGAGAGAACAAGGGAGGTCGTGGATTTTTATGAAGCCTATGAAGAAGAAAAGCAAAAACAACTTCTGATGGATTATGATGATGTTCTCGAATACGCTGTGGAGCTCGTCGAAGGATCAGAAGATATATGCGCTGACATAAGAGAAGATTCACAGTATATCCTTGTCGACGAACATCAGGATTCTTCTGGAGTGCAAAATAATTTTCTAAAGGCTGTTTGGGGTTCTGTTGAGAAGCCAAATATTTTCGTTGTGGGAGATGACCGACAACTTATATACGGATTCGGTGGAGCATCGCTTTCATACTTTGAAGAATTCAAAACAGCTTTTGGAAAAGCAAAACTCATAACACTTGTTGAGAACTATCGTTCCACTGCTCCGATACTCTCTCTCGCAGACACACTTCTCTCTAGTGATCTAACAAAAGAAAAACTTCGAAGTAATCGTTCTGATTCGCACGATATCTATCTTTCAGAGTATTCATATCCGAGGGACGAGATAATTGCGAGCGGAATATATTTCAAGAAATTGATCGAAGAGGGAACTGATCCACGAGAATGTGCAATTCTTGTTCCAAAAAATTATCATGTTCGAAATGCAATGAATATTTTAAGACGCGCTGGTGTTCCAGTTTCTGGTGGAGACAGTCAGTCTTTTTTCGACTCACGAGCAGTGGCAAGTTTTAGAAAAGTTTTGAAAGTTATAAGTAATCCAAACGATGTCGTTTCTCTTTCAAATACTCTAGTAGACGGCATATCGGGAGTTCCCGCAATCGAAGCCCACAAATTTTTGCGAGATAAAAAATTGAACGATCTTTCTATTGAAGACTTGGTTCGTTATGGAGAAGGGAATGGGCTTTTCGAGGGACAAAATCCTATATCTGTTTGGGGGAAGAAACTTGTTTCTTTCATAGATGAGTCTAGTTCAGTTGGTTTACTTCAAATACTTAGTTTTGCTGGGAATGAATTACTTATAAAAAATGCAGATGGGCACGAAAAACTTCTAGAGAATGCAGAGGCACTTAGAACATTTTTTCATCTTGCAGAAATGCAAATTCAAAATAACCCTCACCAAACTCTTAAAGATTTTCTGGAATATATTGGTAGGCTTGAGGGTTACAATATGCACATCCCACTTGCGACGTTCGGTGAGCACAAAGGTGTTTCTGTGATGACTCTGCACAAATCTAAGGGTCTTGAATTCGAGGCGGTCTGGATTGCTCACATGAATGAGGAGACACTTATGGCACAGAAGAAGGGAGGATTTACTTTGCCAGAGATTGTAAAAGAGAAGATCGAGGAGAAGAGTCTGGCGGTGGCGAAGAGAGAAGTTTATGTTGCGATAACTCGGGCGAAGAAGTTTTGCACTATCTCATATGCCAGAGGTGACGTGAAAGGAGCAGAGCTCAATCTTGCACAGGTTGTTCGTGAACTTCCAGATATTCACTTTGTAAGCAAATCTGCAGACAAGACTGAAGAAGAATTATTGTCATATGGACCTGAGGTTTATGTGAAGAATTTTGAAGTGCCAGAGGGCGAAGACTTCGAAAAAATGAAAACTCTCGTAGCGGATGAGTATGACGAGACACGAGTTTCTGTTTCTCTTCTAAATAACTTTTTTGAGTGTCCATGGAAATGGTATTTTCGAAATTTCTTGAAACTTCCAGAAATAAAATCAGATTCACTTGCGCTTGGTTCTGCTGTTCACTCAGCTATAGAGTTTGTTTTGAAATCTGAAAAAATCCCAACAGAAAAAATGATCCGAGATTGTGTCGAAGAAAGTTTCAAAAAGGAAGGAGTAAACGACGAGAGAACTTTGAAAAAGATGGTTTCAGATGCTGTTGGTATAGTTTTGAAATGGATAGAAGTTTCTTTCAAGGATATTGCATCAAACAGAGAAAGTGAAAGATCTGTCTCCTTCAAGGATCCTCGATTCTCGCACCTAAATTTTTATGGAAAGATCGACCTCACAGAGAGATTCCCGGGAGGAGAAGTTGCGGTGACAGATTTCAAAACTGGCTCGTCCAAAACTTCTGGTGTTATAGAAAAACTAGATGATGAAAATAGACTTTCTACATATATGAGACAGCTGGCGATGTATTCATACTTGGTGCGAGGTTCTGACAAAAAAGAAGTAGTATCTTCGAAGCTCTATTTCTTGGAATCAAAAGAGGGAGACAAGAATATGATTTATGCGACACGAGTGGGAGAGGAACAGATCGATCTGCTTGTGCGAGATATCGCAGACTACGACAAACTTCTAAAATCTGGTGAGTGGACAGAACGACCTTGTAATGCAAAACAATATAGTGGGGGAGATGAGTGTGAGCAGTGTAAGCTTGCAAGAGAGATTTACAGAAAATAAAAAAACCGGATTATTCCGGTTCATCAAACTGTTTTTTCCAAAGGTTTAACCCAAAAGCAAATGTTAATATTCCTAAAAATATTGTTCCCGTCATCCATACAAAGTATAGATTTGAAGGAAAAATTTTTTGATTAAACCAATTTAGGTAAGGATCAATTTGAAATAAAGGATTCAGATCGCTGCCCTGCATAAAAATCAGGATTCCCAAAAGAATCAAAATAACACACATTGTTCTTTTTATTAATTTCATAAATTTCAATTTTCTTTAGAATACTCTTTATTGTCTTTTTGTCAAATAAAAAACCCAAAAATTAATTGGGTGGTTCTGTTCTTTTTTTCAGTATTTCCTCTGATTTTTTGATCCCTTCTTTAAGCGTTTTTCTTATTTTCTTTATTAAAATAAGACAGTATATACAGAGAGCTAACAAAATTATATAAAGACCGAGTTGAATGTATGCAATTATTTCCATGTAAGTTCAATTTTCTTTAGAATACTCTTAACAAAAATTTTGTCAAACAAAATTTTTGTTATAATTTAAATCATGAATCCCATTAGAAGCAAAAACACCCTGCGAGCCCTCGGGGTTTCTAACGGGACAAGAACTTTCTCCGAACGAGTTTTGAAAGCAGCCCTTGCTATTCCAAAAGGTAAAGTTACTACATATGGAGCCATTACACGTGCGTGCGGTGCGGGGCCTATGGCGAGTCAGAGTATCACGACGATACTTGGTAAGGCATATGATGCGGGTGAAAAGCGTATTCCTTGGCACCGTATTGTTTATGCTGGTGGAAAAGTTTGGATAGATGACAAGCACAGGAAGGAAAGAATGGCTTTGTATAAAAAAGAGGGAATTGATGTTGACCCAAAAACTGGCAAGATAAAAAATTTTGAAGAGGTTTTGTTTGAATTTAAGTAGGTTGACAATAGTTAATTTTACCTGCATTATGTGTCTATTATTTATTTAGATACATTTTATGAAAAAGCTAGTTTGCCTTCTTGTTGCTCTTTTGATTTTTGTTCCATATTTTAATACGAATGCCGCCATGACTCCCGGTTCTGTTGTTTTCGCTAATCCAATAGGAAAGAATACTGGTCAAGACAATAT
The DNA here is from genome assembly GCA_964478575.1 of uncultured Candidatus Saccharibacteria bacterium. Lineage (GTDB taxonomy): Bacteria > Patescibacteriota > Minisyncoccia > Phycocordibacterales > UBA9973 > JAGOTH01. The sequence continues at coordinate 10,484 of CAYZIU010000001.1, forward strand.
AAACTTTTTTTGGAATGATACGCTGAACTATCTGGGGATTGGAACAAATACCCCTTCTTCTCCTCTTACTGTAGTTGGAAATACACTGACTGGAGCTTTGGGAATTGGGTCTGGAGCCGGAAACTATCCATTTTCATATGATTCACTCACAAGCACTCTCACTCTAAATAATGAAGCAAATGCAAAAAATATCAGAATAAAATCTGATAACGAAAATAATCTTTTTTATGTCGACGGAATAAACGATCGTATTGGTGTTGGGCTTTCAAATCCCACTTATGAATTCCAAGTTGCAAACGATGGTCAAAATGTAGAGATGGTTATTGATACATACAGCACCTCTCCGACATTCACCACAAAGACAGTTTTTGGTGGAAGATCTGCTCGTGGTACTCGTGAAGATCCTCTTCCTGTTCAGAACAATGACATTCTCGCAGAATTCTCAGGACTTGGGTATGGAACAACAGCTTTCGCTCCTTCGACAACTGCTGGCATGCGAGTTATGGCGGCGGAAACTTTTTCTGACACTACATGGGGAACAAGTTTGTTTTTTCGAACAACAGGAAGAGGATCAAACATTCTCCAGACAAGAGCGGTGATCGATGCTGACGGAAATATGGGGATTGGGACAGATACAAGTCCCGATGTTCTACTAGATGTTGAAAAGCCTAGTGTGACAGGGGACATCGCAACATTTACAAACATAAATGGAACATGCTCGATCAATCCTGGAGTTGCAGGAGGAATCACTTGTACATCTGACGCTAACATGAAGAAAAATATTGAGAGTATTGAAGATGAAAACTCTTTGAATATTTTGAACTCTCTTCGCCCTGTGAAATATAATTGGAAGAATGATGGAAGTGATAGTGAAAAAACTTCAGGATTCATAGCTCAAGAAGTAGAGATTGTCTTACCAGAACTTGTGATCACAGAAAACGGGACAAAGAGACTTTCAATGAACGGACTGATCCCATATATTGTCGGAAGTATTAAGGAGTTATCAAGTAAAGTAGATGGGATTTTCACAAAAGGACTCTCAACTCCAAAAGTAGAAACAGAAAGTCTCTGTTTGGGAGAGACTTGTATTACAGAAAAAGAATTAAAAACTCTTCTAGAATTAAAGGCAACTTTGAATTAGTAGTTAAAAAGGTTTTATAAATTAAAAATCCCGACTCAAGCCGGGATTTTTTTGTTAGGTCGTAATAAAAAAACCGCAAACTATGCGGGTTGTGGGGATTTAGCGTTTATTGTTACCTCTTCACCGTTGAAGGTGAATTTAATAGAGTCATTTTTTGAAGTAATTATTTCCTTAATCATTTTTTCTGAGAAAATTTCCTTTAGTTTATCAGCCAGAAATTTCCTTGATTCAGGTGTGCCACAGTAGTTTAGCGCTACTACGCAAAATTCTTTTGGGGACAATTCTTTTGGTCCTCCTTCAGCTGCCCACATGCTTCTCATGGTTCGGGCTAAATTTTGTGCAAGTTTGTCAGCCTGCTCTCTGTTCATCCCTATTGGGATAACAGAGGTAATTTCGATTGGATTTTGGTTATTCATATTCTTTTTTTAATTTCAAATACAATAACACCAAATAGGCTTTTGGTCAATAAAGTAAAGGTTACTTCAAATAATCTGTAAAAGTGGTAGTATCTAAATACAACTTATGTATCAAGTATTACTTTTCTATAAATATGTCCACATAGAAGACCCAGAGGCAGTTCTAGTTTGGCAGAGAGATCTTCAGACTAGATTTGGGTTTAAGGGACGAACTATAATAGCCAAAGAGGGTGTCAATATAACCCTTGAGGGAACACTCGAAGCAACTGAAGAATATATTCGTGAAGTGGAGAAAGATCCAAGATTTCAAAATATTCACTGGAAAAAAAGTGTTGGAACAGGGGATGCCTTTCCTCGCCTTTCGATTAAAGTTAGACCGGAGATTGTATCTCTACATCTTGGAACTTGCGATATTGATCCGAACGAGACAACTGGAATTCATCTTAAACCAGAAGAGCTTCACGAATGGATAAAAAGTGGCAAAGAATTTTATATCGTTGATATGCGAAATGCCTATGAACACAAAGTGGGACACTTCGAAGGATCAATCTGTCCGCCGATGAATAACTTTCGTGATTTGCCAAAACTTCTAAAACAAATATCTCACTTGAAAGATAAAACAGTCCTAACGGTCTGCACCGGAGGAGTAAGATGCGAAAAAGCATCTGGATACCTAATAACTCAAGGATTTAAAGATGTATACCAACTCGATGGAGGAATCGTTTCTTATATGGAAAAATATCCAAACGAAGACTTCAAAGGAAAGCTTTATGTTTTTGACGGAAGAATTGTAGTAGGATTTTATACTGACGACCCAAGACACGAGGTTGTGGGTAGGTGCGATTTCTGTGAAATACCGTGTGATCGATATATGAACTGTTCCGATAATATGTGCCACAATCACATATTGGTTTGTGATGAATGTTTAGACAAAAAAGAGGGTATGCCCACTTGTCCAAATGGCTGTCACAGAACAAGAAGCGGAAAGAAAATTCCTTCAAATTTTTTCCAGATTATCCGTGATAAAATAAATATATGGAAATAAATCCAAATGAAAATATTTTAAATAAAGATATTAATGATTTTGTTTTAAGTATTAGATCAGTTCAAGCCCTTGAAAAATTAGGGATAAATACTTTTTCACAGATACTGTCAAAGGATGAAGCTTTTTTTAGTCCAGCAAATCGTTTTGATATGAAGTCTAGAGAAGAAATACTAAAATTAGTTAAAGATAATGGTTTTGATTTTAAAAAAGATTAAGAATAGAGGTTCTGTTTAATTATAAATATATGGAAATAAATATAGATAAAAATAAAGAAAAAGAATTGATTGAAGCCCTCAATCTACGAACAGATGCGGAGGCTAATCGTATTAGGAATTATCTGTCTATGCCGGACTTGTCTAAGACAGAAGGAAGTCCGCTGCACGAAATAGTGAAAAGAGTGAAAGAGGTAAAAGCTCTAGAGGGACTCGACGTTATAAACATTCCAGAGATAGTTCCGTGTGATATAACTTTTGATCTTTTTGATTTTCCAGCAAATCACGTAGCGCGAAGTAAGTCTGACACATATTATGTTGATGAAAATAATATTTTGCGAACACACAATACCGTTTCTTGGTATTACTATTTTAATAACGAAGAAATAAAAGAGCGGGTAAAAAACAAAGAACACTTAGGCGCGCTATGTTTTGGAAAAGTTTATCGAAAAGATGAAATTGATCGCCGGCACATGAATGTCTTTCACCAGATAGATGGATGGAAGGTAATTCCAAATGAAGAAGGAATGATGCCACTTGATGAGCTAAAGAGGGTTCTTTCTGAAGTTGTTGAAACTGTTTTCGGAAAAGAAACAGAATATAGATTTCTAGATGATACATTTCCATACACTGATCCATCAACTCAGATTGAAGTGAAGGTAAACGGTGAGTGGGTAGAGATTCTGGGCGCGGGAATGATTAAGCCGTCTGTTTTGTCTAAAATGGGAATCGAAGGATACAACGGATGGGCTTTCGGTTTTGGAATTGAAAGACTTGCAATACTATCTCTCAACTTGCCAGATATTCGACTCCTTTGGTCAAACGATGAGCGTGTTAAAAAACAAATCGTCTGGGGCCAAACATACAAAGAGGTTAGCAAATACCCTCCGATAAAAAGAGATATTTCTTTTATTGTTAACAAAAGTGAATTTACTCCAAACGATTATTTTGACCTTGCTCGTGATGTTATTGGAGATTTGGCAGAAGAAATGGCTCTTCTTGATGAATATGAAAATGATGAAAAGTTTGGGGCAGGGAAGAAGAGTTATGCTTATCGTGTAACCTATAGATCATTAGAGAAGACTCTTACAGACGACGAGGTGAACGCACTACACAAGCAGTTAGAGAGCGAGACAGCCAAGGTTTTCAACGCTGAGATTAGATAGTGCGAGAGGTAGGGCAAAGGCCGTATAATTCGCTAGAATTTATAGCTCAAAATCAACATAAAATCCTTGTTTTGCAAGGCAGAAAGACTAGGCGGAAAGCCTGGTTTTTGGTATAATATCCTTATGTCAAAAAAGGAATATGGAGCAGAAGATATTTCAGTTCTAGAAGGGCTTGAGCCGGTAAGGCGTCGTCCAGGAATGTACATAGGAGGCACCGGAATAGAGGGTCTTCATCATTTGATTTGGGAAATTTTCGACAACTGTCGAGATGAGGCAATGGCGGGCCACGCAAACCTAATTGAAATTGCATTACTTCCAAACAATAGAATAAGAATCGTAGATAACGGTAGAGGAATCCCAACTGGAATTCACCCAAAGACAAAAGTTTCTGCACTTGAAACAGTTATGACTGTCTTGCACGCCGGAGGAAAATTCGGTGGAGATGGTTATCGAGTTTCTGGAGGTCTTCACGGAGTGGGAGCTTCTGTGGTTAACGCTCTTTCAATTTACACAAAAGCAGAAGTTCACAGAGAAGGAGGGAAGTTTGTTCAAGAATATTCTCAAGGAAAAAGAAAAGCTCTTGTAAAAAAAGTTGGTCCTTCAAAACTCCGAGGAACAATAATTAGCTTCGAACCAGATCCAGAAATTTTTAAAGAAATAAAATTTGAATGGAACACTATTGTTAACAGATTTCGTCAGCAAGCATATCTCGTGAAGGGTCTTCGGGTAAACATTGTAGACGCCAGAGAATCTACCGAAAAAATAAATCTTGACGACACATTTTGGGCAAAGGATATTCTAAAAAATAATCCAAGCTACTCGTTTTACTTTGAAGGAGGACTTGCTTCTCTTATTCGTTTTTATAACCGAAACGAAAAAGCTGTTCAAGAAAGTATTTTTTATTTTGAAAAAGAAGTTGACGGAGTTGGTGTTGAAGTGGCTCTGCAATATGTAGACGATATTTCTGCGAAGATTGTTGCTTTTGCAAACAATATTTATAACTCAGAAGGAGGAACACAGGTTACAGGATTTAAGATGGCACTTACTCGTCTTCTTAACTCTTATGCCAAGAAAAACAACTTAATAAAAGAAGCTGACGGAGCTTTTACTGGAGATGATGTCTTAGAAGGACTTACTGCAGTTATTTCTGTTAAGTTGCCGGAGATCCAATTCGAAGGACAGACAAAGGCAAAGCTTGGGTCTCCCGAGGCGCAAGGAGCGACGGCTACGGCCTTCGGAGAGGCATTTGAGAGCTTTCTAGAGGAGAATCCAGATCAAGCTAAGGCAATCATAAATAAGGTAATTCTTGCGGTTAGAGCTCGAAAGGCTGCCAAAGCAGCCAAGGATTCAATACTCCGAAAAGGGGCACTAGATGGAATGACTCTTCCAGGAAAACTCGCTGACTGTCAGGTTAAATCTTCAGAAGAAGCTGAGTTGTTTATTGTGGAGGGAGACTCTGCGGGGGGAACAGCGAAAATGGGACGAGACAGAAGAACTCAGGCTATCCTGCCGCTTAGAGGAAAAATTTTGAATACAGAAAGAGCAAGACTAGATGTGATGATGGAATCAGAGCAGGTGAGAAACTTGATTGTTGCTTTTGGAACAGCCATTGGAGATGTGTTTGATATTTCAAAACTTCGATATCACAAAATAATTATTGCAACAGACGCGGACGTGGACGGTTCTCACATTACAACTCTTATTCTTACACTACTATTTAGATATTTCCGACCGCTTATTGATGCTGGACATATATACATTGCTCAACCACCTCTTTATAAAATAAAAAGAGGAAAAGAGCTTCACTATGTTTATTCTGATGAAGAAAAATTTGCGATCATAGGTAAAGATGCACCTGAGCTTGAAGAGTTACTAGAAAAAGCTGAAGAGGATATGGAGGAAGGTGAAGAAGAATCTGAAGAGGAGGAAACAAAAGCAAAATCTACAAAACCAAAGTCTACAAAATGGAATATTCAAAGATATAAAGGTTTGGGAGAAATGAACGCAGAAGAGCTATGGGAGACAACAATGGATCCAGCTAGAAGAGTGTTGAAACAAGTGAACATCGAAGACGCTGAACTCGCTGACCAAGTATTTGATATGTTGATGGGTAAAGAAGTTGGACCACGAAAGAACTTCATTCAAACAAACGCAAAATACGCGGAGATAGATATATAAAAAATAGGTTCTAGCTTCTAGCTGTTAGGTTATAGAAAAAAGAAAACAAAAAAACCTCACAATCGTGAGGTTTTTTTGTTAGATTCTATTTTTTATCTCATGATCGATAACTGCAAGGAATTGGTCTGTTTCAATTACTTCTTTTGTTCCGTCTCGTTTTTCTACAGCTAGTGCATTGTTTTGTATTTCTTTGTCTCCAACTACGAGGATGTAGGGAGTTCTCTCTTTTTTAGCTTCGTGGATTCTTGTTCCTAGATTTCCATTGTCTCCGTAAACTACAACCCTAGCGTTTATATTTTTTAGTTTTTCAGCTAGTGCATTTGCGTAATCTTGATGTTGTTCCTTCACAGGAATAATCGCAACTTGAGTAGGAGAGAGCCAAGTAGGGAAGTTTCCAGAGTAATACTCAATTAGGAATGCCATAATTCTCTCGATTGCTCCGATTGAAGAACGATGAACCACGAAAGGTTTCTTGTCTGTTCCATCACTTGCCTTATATGTTAGGTCAAATCTTGTTGGCATACAGAAATCGTACTGAACTGTAAAGGCCGTGTCTTCTTTGCCATTCACATTTTTCATTTGGATATCAATCTTTGGTCCATAGAAAGCAGCCTCACCCTTTGCTTCAACGAATTTACCACCTCTTTTTTCTAAGAGATCACGCATAAGAGATTCTCCTTTTTCCCATGCCTCATCATCCTTGTAGTATTTTTCTTGATCTTCTCGATCTCCAAGGGACAATCTATACCAATAATTCTCTCCCTTCTTTAGTCCGAGTTTTTCTGTAATAAACTCAATCAAGTCCAACGCTCCGGCAATTTCAGAAGCTGCCTGTTCTTCGTCGGCGCAGATAATATGTGCATCAGCAAGACAGAAAGTTCTCACTCTTTGCAGTCCTGAAAGCTCTCCCGATTGTTCATATCGATATAGTTGAGCAAGCTCTGCAATTCTCATTGGCAGGTCTCTGTAACTGTGAGGTTTTGAAGAATAAAGTTCGAAGTGGTGAGGGCAAGTCATTGGGCGAAGCATAAATTCTTCATCATCAATCACAATTGGTGCGTACATTGATTCTTTGTAGTAAGGATAGTGTCCACTTTTCTTATATAGATCAAGCTTTGCTATGTCTGGAGTGTAAACATGAAGATATCCTCGGCGGATTTCTTCGTCCACAATAAATCTTTCTAGTTCTCGGCGAATAGTTGAACCCTTTGGTGTCCAAAGTGGCAAACCTTTTCCGACAACAGGGGAGAAAACAAATAGATCCAGCTCTTTCCCTAACTTTTTGTGGTCTCGAGCTTGGGCGTCTTCACGATTTTTTGAATATTCATCTAGAGCGTCTTTTGACTCAAAGGCTAGTCCGTAAATACGAGTTAGCATTTTATTTTTTTCGTCTCCTCTCCAGTATGCACCGGCAACTCGGTCTAACTTGAAAGAGTCTATTGCGATTTCTTCTTTTGGATTTTCAGTGTGGCCTCCGCGACAAAGGTCGGTAAAATTACCAACTGTATAAAAAGTTATTGTTTCTCCTCTTTCAGAAATTTCCTCGATTAGTTCTTTTTTGTATTCATTGTCTTTGTAGTACTCAAGAGCTTCTTCTTTTGTTTGTCCTTTGTGAGAGAATTTATCCCAATTTTTTAGGAGTTCTTTCATTTTTTCTTCTATTTTTTCAAGATCTGCGTCTGTCACTTTGCCTTCAACATCAATGTCGTAGTAGAAACCATTATCAATTGCAGGACCAAGGGTTAACTTGCTTCCTGGGTAAAGGTCCATCACAGATGCCCCTAGAAGGTGGGCGAGAGTGTGGCGGATGTGTTCTAGTTTTTGTTCTGTCATAAGGCTATATTAACATATTTTTTTATTTTCATATTTAGATTGACATTATCTCTTTTTTATTATAAATTGCCAAAAAACCGTTATATGAAAAATTTAACGCTTTTACTGTTTCTTTTACCAACCTTAGTTTTTTCCCAAAATAATAAGAACCTTAATGACTCTGATCTTGTTGTGGTGAAGACTTTTGAAAATATGGAGTTTGTATATTATGTTTGTGAAAGATCGTATCCGATAAACGATTCACTTAATATGAAAGTTCTCAAAACTTACTCCGGAGACAATGTGGAGGAAGACGCTGTGAAAAAGATATTTTTGGGTGAGAAGATTGTTTTTGGCGATACAATAGGAGAGCCGTACTATGAAAATGTCTCCTTGTTTATCAGGGTTAAAAAACAGATATAGAAAGAATATATCTGGAAAAAAAGACCGGAAAAATAAGATATGAAATAGTTTCCCGCGAGGCAAAGACTCAAACTTTAAACGAGCTTGGTTGGGCAACTGCCGGAGCCGCGCTCGTTGCTGTAGTTGTGACTATAATTATTGTGGTGCAAAATACCCGTTAGCTTTATGCACGGGATTTTTTATTTCAATATTGTTTCGGAATCCAGATTTTCTTCGCGCTTTATATTTTTCTAATTTTGTCTACTTGAACGCTTTTCTCTCCATCTCGGACGGCAATTTTTCCCTCTATTGCAACTAGGACACCTTCTTCTAGATCAGCGCCACTTTTTTGGAAAGTATCTGAAAATATTACACACTCAATATTTCCAGTTAAGTCAGATATTTTAACGAAAGCCATTCTAGTTTGTTTTTTTGTAATGATTGTTTTTACTTCATCAATATGGGCAATCAGCGTGATTGGATATCCGTGTTTTGCAATCTCTATTATTTTACTTATTGTCATTCCAGTTTTTTCTATCAAATCAGATTTTTCTTCAAGGGGATGCCCAGAAATATAAAGTCCAATTAGTTCTTTTTCCCAAAGTAGCTTTTGAGATTTTGTTGCAGGTGGAGCGTCATCAAGTTTTAATCCAGTCCCAACCTGCATATCACCAAATAAACTTTCTTGTGCTTTGCCTGCTAATACGCCACGATTGTATTCTAGAAGTTTTTCAAAGTTTGCAACCAGTTGGCCTCTTTCTCCAAAGGCGTCCATTGATCCGCTCATAATCATAGATTCAAGAGATTTTTTGTTTAGATTTTTATGATGAACTCTATCCAAGAAGTTTTCGATTGAAGTAAATCGTCCTCCAATTTTTCTCTCTTCAATTACGGCTTCAGCAATATCGTGTCCCAGGTTTTTTATTGAGCTTAGTCCAAAGCGGATTTTTTCACTTTTACCCTCAGAGCCCATTATTGCAGTGAAAGGATAAAGTGATTCATTCACATCAGGGGGTAAAACAGGAATTCCCATTCGTTCACATTCTTTTATGTAAGTTGTAACAGTTTCGATGTCTCCCGATTCTGCTGATAGTGCCGCTGACATATATTCAACGGGAAAGTTCGCTTTCATGTAAGCTGTTTGATAAGCTACTCGTCCATAACTTGCGGCGTGAGCTTTGTTAAATCCGTATGCGGCGAAAGGAACAATCCAACTCCAAAGCTCTTCTGCTTTTTCTTTACTAAAACCTGATTTTTCTATACAACCTTTTGTAAATTTATCGTGCTGAGCATCCATCTCTTCAGGAATCTTTTTTCCAACCGCTTTTCGGAACTTATCCACCTCTCCCCAGGAATACCCTGCGATATCTTTTGCAATAAAAAGTAGGTCATCTTGGTAAACAAGAATTCCATAACTTCGCTCAAGAATTGGTTTTAGAAGTGGGTCGAAATATTTAACTAGAGAAGGATTATGTTTTCGGGCGATATAGTCAGGGATGAACTGCATTGGTCCCGGACGATAAAGTGCCACCATCGCGTTGATGTCGTGAATGCTGGAAGGCTTCAGTTCTTTTAGAAATCTTGTCATTCCAGATCCGTTAAGTTGGAAAAGAGCTTCTGTCTGTCCACTAGCTAGTAGTTCAAAAGTTTTCAAGTCATCAAGTGGAATTTTTTCTATATCAACCTCTATGTCGTATAGTTTTTTTACAATCGCTATTGCGTCGTGAAGAATTGAAAGGTTTCGAAGTCCAAGGAAATCAAACTTGATAAGTCCTGCTTCTTCAATCGTATACATATCATATTGACTGATAACTTTTCCACCTTTCGGATCGAGCTGGATTGGAGTGAAGTCTGTTAGTGGAGTAGGGGAGATCACAACCCCTGCAGCGTGGACGCTGATGTGTCGAGCACAACCTTCAATCTTCATTGCCATATCTAAAATAAATTTTGTATTCCTATCGTTTTTATAAGCTTCATCTAAATCAGGAACAAGCTCAAGTGCGTGTTTTATCGTCATTGGAAAACCCTGACTTCCCATCGGAATCATTTTTGAAATTTTATCTCCAACAGAATATGGATATCCAAGCGCTCGTGCCACATCTCGCACCGCTCCTCGAGCCATCATTGTTCCAAATGTTCCAATCTGGGCCACTTTGTCTTCTCCGTATTTGGCTCGAACATAATCAAGCATCTGGTCTCGTTTGTCGTCGGCGTAGTCCATATCGATATCGGGGGCTGAAGGACGTTCTGGGTTTAGGAATCTCTCGAATGGAAGTTTGTAATCAATTGGATCAACTTTTGTAACTCCGGTTAAGAATGTTGTCAAACTTCCCGCGACCGATCCTCTGATATTTGTGTATATATCATTGTTCTCGGCATGATGGAGCAAGTCAGCCACAATCAGAATATATTTTGAAAATCCTTTGTTCTTGATAATTTCAAGTTCGTATTCAAGTCTGTCGACATATTCTTGCGTTTTCGGTAGTCCTTTTTTTTCGAAGCCAGCATAAGCCAGTTCTTTTAAGTGTTCATCAGCTCCTTGTCCGCCCTCAATTTCGAAGTTAGGGAAATACCAAGAGCCTAGATTTAATTTTAGATCAATTGACTCGGCAACTTTCTCTGTATTTTTTACAGCCTCGGGATAGTCTTTGAAAATTTGGTCTATTTCTTTTGGAGAGATGAAAGAATAATCTCCATCCATTTTGAAATTATTGTTGTTGGTGTTTATGGCCAGAAGTGTGTTGTGTGCCTCTTTATCATCTTCATTAAGATAATGAGAATCCCAAGTTGCAACTAAAGGAAGAGAAAGACTCTCTGCGAGGGCTTTTATTTTTGGTAGAAGTGGAAGATACCAGTCAACTTCTTTGTGGTTCATTATTTCAACAAAAACATTTTCTTTTCCGAAAACAGAAATATAAAATTGCAAAATCTTTCTCGCTTCTTCTTCAGCTCCTTGTCGAAGTAGGGAAATGAATTTGCTTCCTGGGCAACCTGAAAGACATATTATTCCTTCTCCGTGTTCTCGTAGAAGTTCAAGGTCGGCTCGTGGTTTGTAATAAAATCCCTCCAAGTAGGCACGCGAGACAATTCGCATTAGATTTTTGTAACCAGTTTCGTTTTTTGCCAGAAGTGTTAGGTGATAGCTTTTGTTGTCAGTTCCTGATTCCATGTCTTTTCGCGTCCTTTCGGCCATATAAATCTCACACCCGATTATTGGCTTGATTCCATTTTTTTCGCACTCTTTGTAAAACTCGATAGCCCCGTACATATTTCCGTGGTCAGTTAGAGCGAGAGCTGTGGCACCGTAAGATTTTGCCTTTTTAACAAGGTCAGGAATTTTACTCATTCCATCTAGTAGGGAGTAATGTGAATGCGTGTGGAGATGGGTAAATGGGAGCTTAGGGTCGTTCATGTTGAGCTATTATATCACGGGTACAAATATTGACTTTTGTAGTTAAAAGTAGCAAAGTGAAGAAATGATGTTCTTTGACAGTTCTAATGTCATTTGCTGTAGCAGATAGAACCTTATTTTTTAGGATTTTGTCCGCTGTGGCAAAGACATGAAGTCCCAAACCCGACAGCATATTTTTCACATGATGGGTCCGTAAAAACAAAAATACGGATGTGTCAAAAATTATAACGTTATGGCAAAATCAAATGATTTTAGTTGTACCCTTATGGGTGAAGTTGCGATCACTGCAGCAAAAGCCGGGTGGGAACCCGAAGATTTTTCAAAACTTTCAAAAGATGAGAATCTAATGAAGTTGATTCTCGGAGTGTTGCGTAACACTCATGAGATAAAAAGAATCGGAACTGTTGTTGCACCTAAAGCTCCACTTGATTTAATTATCCGTGTAGATAGATCAATTCGTCCAATGTATCCTGATTGGAAGAGTCGTGTCATGCATCCTGAGTTGGAGCTCACTGGACCCGCAGAATACGATTTTAATGAAATCGGATTGCGGATTCTGGACAAGAAAAACAGGGAAGATCTAAGCGGCCTTGCCATTTACACACGGCTTAAAAAGGAGAATGCTTTAGCTAATTGCCTTGGGTTAGGGGACTTATTGGCAATTCAAGAGAAAGGTATTGACGTATTTCGCAAACATTTCGCACGGAAAGCTGTCTTTGGTTTTAAGTCAGTCGTATCAGACAAGGAAGGATACTTTTGTGTTCCGTATCTTGTCCAAGACAGTGGCATGGTTGTTTTAAGTTGGCATAAGTTGTACCGCCGTGCGGAACTACTTTCTTATCAACTAGCTGGCTCTCCAAGTCTGCAAGTAGTAATGGGGGTTTATTCACTTTAAGATTCGTCCCATATTTGAATTTAGAAAAGTTTTGGAGGTTTTACAAACCTCTGCCCCATGCTCAAAAAAGCATGGGGATTTTTTATGCCCATATTTGGTTCATAAATCCATGCTGTATAATGAGCGCATGCATCAGCGGTTTGTGATAGGGATAGATGAAGCAGGCCGAGGGCCCCTGGCTGGACCGGTTGCGGTTGGGATTTTTGTAATTGCGGAAAATAAACTAAAAAAGTTAGATTTAACTGGACTAAAAGATTCTAAAAAATTATCTAAAAAAAAGCGGGAAGAGTGGCGAGAGAAGATACAAAAAATGAAAAAAGAAGGAACTGCGGATTTCACCGTTGTTTTAGTTTCGGAAAAACACATAGATAAAAACAGAATTCATAATTCTATAAAATTTGGAATTGAAAGGGGAATTAAAAAATTAAAAATTGGAAAGAAGGATAAAATCTTTTTGGATGGGGGACTCCGGCTCGATAAGACGTTCCTTTTTCAAGAAACAATTATAAAAGGGGACGAGAAAATACCCGTCATATCGCTTGCCTCAATAATGGCCAAAACTGAGAGGGATCGGAAAATGCTCTTTTTTACCAAAAAATACCCCAAATATGGCTTTGATAGTCATATGGGCTATGGAACCCGAAAACATGCTGAAAATATAAGGCTTTTTGGCGCCTCCCCAATACATAGGAAGAGCTTTCTAAAGTCATTTGACTTATAGCCTATTATGTAGTATAATCAGTCTAGATCACATATGGTTGTGAAAAAAAATTAACAAAAAAATGAGCCTGACAGATGCAAGAATTTGGCAGTATTCTGCGCCTCCGGCGCAGTGGCCAATGACATTCTTTACAGCTGGAGTCTTTATAGACGAAAGCAATAAAGTTGTAACCGTTATCGACAAAGTTGGTGGCGTAGGGGCAAGGAATCCCAAACTTCCTGGCGGAATTACACAACCGCCAGTATTCCAGGATAATGCCTACTTTCAGGCGTTAAGAGCAATCTTGGAAAATTGTAAAAAAGATGGAGAAAGGCTCTATTCTCCGGAACTTGTTGATGAAATTATATTGTTGGAGAAAATCCGCGATAAAAAAAATAACAAGTATAAAATCGCCGTTCGTAACTTAGTGCTTGAATTTCTAGAAGAAACCGGACACTATGTTTCAGGAGAGGTGCAGTTTTGCTGGTATCAGTTACAAAAAACACGCCAGTGGCACCAGTATTTTTTTCTGGTTAAAGAATTGTCTTTTCCAAAAAATGGGAAGATGACTAAAGTTAGAGAATATGTACCGATTGATGGTTTTGTGTCCGTTGATGATGACATTAAGTCATCAAAGGCGATCCCATTTTCTTGTGCGTTAAAGTACTTCAAAGACGCCGATGGTGATCAGTATGGTGAAGAGGAAGGTAGTGAAAAACCTAAAAATCCTGATTGCCTTTTTCCACCGCATCAAAATGCTTTGAAGGCAGGAGGATATTATCGCTCTATTGAAGATGGGAAGTTTGCTTATCTTTATGAGAGCTATACCTTCAATCCTTGTGTATATTGGTAAAAAATTGAATATTATTTTAAAGCCCCGAGCGAAAGCCGGGGTTTTTTGTTTGCCCCCACACCTTTCATGGCAGAATGTTTTATTGTTAAATAGGTTTTGACAAGTAATCTGGGTTTATATCTACAATTTTTGCTAAATAGTCTAATTTTGTAAAACACAGGCAATACTGCCATGAAAGGTGTGGGGGTTTGCCCGGGCTTTGCTTTTTAACCCTTTCGTGATATTCTTTTTCCATATGGTTGTACGAATGAGACACACGAGAGCGCACACAGCAAATAGACGCTCTCATCATGCATTAATAGACAAGAAATTAAATGTCTGCAAAAACTGCGGAAATAAGGTTCTTCCCCATATTGCTTGCGCGAAATGCGGAACATACAAGGGAAGAAGCGTTGTAGACACTGTTAAAAAAGTCGAAAAAAAGCAGGCAAAAAAGAAGGCGCGCTCTAAATAGGGAGTGCCCTTTTTTGTTCTTTAGTATATGGCATCAAGACACTTATCAAGATCAATCGCTCTTCAAACCCTCTTCGAGTGGGATTTTAATGGTTACAAAGACGAGGAAGTAAAAGATATTCTTCAAAAGAATGTTGATGAATTTGGTCCCGGAATGGAGACTGATGTTTTTCTGAATGAATTAGTTAATACAGTAAAAGAGAAAAGAACTATTCTCGATGAAATAATTGAAAAGGCTGCTCCGGAATGGCCAATTGAAAAAATAAATGGAATAGATAGAAATATTCTTCGTTTAGGCCTTGCTGAGCTTCTTTTCGGAGATAGAGAGAACGTTCCACCAAAAGTTGCAATCAACGAAGCAATAGAACTTGCAAAAGCTTTTGGAGGAGAGAATTCAAGTCGATTTATAAATGGAGTTTTGGGAGCGGTTTACAAAGAGATTGGAGAACCAGGAAAAGATCAAGTTTCTAAGAAAAAGATCGACGAGCCAATAGATTTAACAAAATTGCCAATAGAACAACTCGGAGGAGCTGTTGTTTATGCAATTTATAAAGGTGAGGCGTATCTAGCGATGGTGCATGACGTGTTCGGATATTGGACTCTCTCAAAGGGTAAAATTGAGGCAGGAGAGGATCCAGTTTCTGGAATGATGAGAGAGATAAAAGAAGAAATTGGAATTGATGTGGAGGTGGAACAGAAGCTTGGAGAGAACGAATATATTGCTTCTCACCCTGAAAAAGGAAAACTAAGAAAGCATGTTCACTATTTCTTGGTTCGAGCGGAATATCAAGAATTGAAACTCGAATCAAGCGGAGGACTTGATAATGCAAAGTGGTTTTCTTTTGCCGAAGTAGCACCACTTCGTATGTATGATGATATTGTGGTATTAATTACCCGTTCCATTGAGATTATTAGTAGAAAAGAGTCTTTGAACAAAGACTAAATTAAAAGCTAAAATGACAGGTAGCAGTTACCGTGTATTGCAAAAGTGCGATGCCTGGTATCTGAAACTTGATTCTAAATAATATGCCGGACTTTAATGAATTTGAAAATGCGATAGGAATCGTTTTTTCTGACAAAAAATTATTAAAACAAGCCTTTATTCACCGTTCTTATATAAATGAGAATGGAAATACGGGCTTATCTCACAATGAGCGACTCGAATTTCTCGGGGACGCTGTTTTGGAGTTGTCAGTTACAGATTATCTTTATAAAAAATATCCAAACGAACCAGAGGGAGCGATGACTTCTTATCGTGCAGCTCTTGTTAATGCCGTTACGATTGCATCTCTTGCAGAAAAGCTTGATATGAATAAATACCTGCTTCTTTCAAAAGGAGAATCAAAAGATACAGGAAAAGCTAGAATGTATATCTTGGCTAATACTTACGAAGCAGTAATTGGGGCAATTTATTTGGACCAAGGATATGAAATGGCTGATAAATTTATAAATGAAAACGCTCTACCTTTCCTAGATGAGATAATTACAAAGAAACTTTGGCGTGATGCAAAAAGTTTGATCCAAGAAAAAGCTCAGGAATATGTGGGACACACTCCTTCCTACAAAGTAATTTCTGAAACTGGACCTGACCACGATAAACAGTTTACGATTGGAGTATACTTCGGCGCAGAACTTATTGCTCAAGGTAAAGGAAAATCAAAACAAGAAGCAGAACAAAAAGCAGCAGAGAGTGCGCTTAAAATAAACAACTGGTTAGATTAAAATATTATGATGAGACTAAAAGAAATAGAAGTTTCTGGATTCAAATCGTTCGCAAAGAAATCAAATCTTTCTTTTCAAAGTCGTGTCACTTGTATTGTTGGTCCAAACGGTTCTGGTAAGTCTAATGTTGTAGAAGCTATTCGATTTGTCTTAGGAGAGCAGTCAATGAAATCTCTTAGAGGTAAAGGAGGAAGCGATTTGATTTTTAAGGGATCAAAAGGTGTGCCTTCTGCTTCAAGAGCTTATGTTGCAATTTCTTTTGATAACAAAGATAGAGTTTTTTCTTTTAATAATGAAGGGTCAACTATCGCTGTTGATTTTGATGAAATATCTATTTCGAGAGAGGTTTTTTCTGATGGGGCTAATATTTATAAAATAAATAATTCAGAAGTTAGACTCAAAGATATTGTTGAGCTCCTTGCCTCTGTTCACATTGGGTCTACCGGTCACCATATTATTTCTCAGGGAGAGGCTGATAGAATTCTTTCTTCAAATAACAAAGATAGAAGACAAATCCTTGAAGATGCTTTGGGTTTAAAAATATACCAATACAGAATAAAAGAAAGTGAAAGAAAGCTGGAAAAATCAGAAATAAATATAAAAGAAGTTGGATCTTTGCGACGAGAACTTTCTCCGCACCTAACTTTCTTGAAAAAACAGGTTGAGAAAATAGAGAAAGCAGAAGAACTTCGCCGGGAACTTTCAGAGAAATTTGATAAGTATCTTAGTGATGAGTCAAAGGAATTGAAGAGAGAAAGGGGAGAGACTAGTGATAGAATCAAAAATATAAATGAAGATATAAAAAGCGCTAGTAGAATAACGGAGGACAGAGCTGAGCTTACTGTAAAAAAAGAATCAGAAGAAGAAATTGAAATATTAAGTTTGAGAGATCAAGAAAGAAGTCTTGAATCTAGAAAGAATGATATCGCAAAAAATCTTGGAAAATTAGAAGGAAGATTAGAAGCTATTCGAGATAGTCAAAAAGAAAAGAATGAGAAAACATATCCAGCCTCTTTCTTTTTTGGAATTATATCTAAAATAAAAAAAGTAAGTCAGATATTACAAGAAAATGGGGAAAAGGAAGAAGCTATTTCACTTCTTTCTCAAATAATAAAAGAAGGAGAAGAATTTGGTGGAGAAGATAATACTTCTGTGAATTCAAGTATTGTTTCAGGTCTTGTTATAGAGCTAGAAGAAGAAAAGAAAAAACTCGGTAGCCTTGATATAGAAGTTTCAGATATTCGAAGTAAAATAAGAACTTTGGAAGTAAAGATAATTTCAAAGCGAGAAGAAGAAAGAGACAGAGAGAGGAAATATTACGAAGAAAAGGAAAAACTCGTAAGGCTAGAAGGGGAGAAATCTCGTCTTGAAGAGCACCTAAATTCTATTTTAATAAGAGAAACAAATCTAGAAGAAGACAGAAAGTCTATTCAAATGATTGTCGGCAGATCTTTTGATGGAGCTACAAATAGTCAGATCGCTTATGATGCAAGAATCCAAGAAACTCTCAAGCGAGACATAGAAAGACTGAAAATCAGACTCGAAGATTCTGGTGGAGCGGGAAGTGGGGATGTTTTGAAAGAGTACAAAGAAACAGAAGAAAGAGACGAGTTTCTAAAGAGAGAGGTTGAAGATTTGGAGTCTAGTATAAAAAATTTAAAATCACTTATAAAAGATTTACGCGACACTCTAGATAATGAATTTAAAAAAGGAGTATCAGAAGTTAATAAATCTTTCAATGAATTTTTCCAGACAATGTTCGGAGGAGGATCAGCTCACTTAACCATTACAGTTGAACATGGAAGAGGGGAAGATCCAGAAGAGAGTGGGGTTGAGTATAAGTTTGAAAGAGGAGTTGAGATTGGTGTTTCTTTACCTCAGAAAAAAGTTCGAGAGCTTGGCATGTTATCTGGAGGAGAGAGATCTCTTGTTTCTATTGCATTACTTTTTGCAATGTCAGCGGTTAATCCGCCTCCATTTTTAGTGCTTGATGAAACAGACGCGGCGCTAGACGAATCTAATTCACGCCGTTATGGAGATATGCTAGAGAAATTATCAAAACATTCACAACTAATCGTTGTAACTCACAATAGAGAGACAATGTCTCGTGCCTCGTCTCTTTATGGAATAACGATTGGTCTCGATGGAGCGTCAAAACTCCTCTCTCTAAAATTTGAAGAAGCAAAGTCTTACGCAAAATAAAAAACCGCCCCACTAATGGGGCGGTTTTTTATTTCAGGATATTATTTCCTTACTTTTATATCTACAGTTGAAAAGTTGCCTGCAGTGTCGTAAGCAACAGCTCGTAGAGAGTACATTCCTGGTGTGAGGGCTACAGTGCTCCATCCGTATTTATATGGAGCGCTTGTATCTGAACCAATTAGAGTTTGTCCTTGGTAGAAGTCTACTTTTGCTATTCCGCTGGCATCACTCGCTTCCACTTTTATTTCTATAATTTCACCCAAAACAGTTGCTTTGTTTGCAGGCGAAACCATTGTTATTCTAGGGCTTTTTGTGTCTGTTTGTTCTGTTTCGTTATTACCACATCCACCAAAGAAACTATCTATTGGTCCGCAGTCATTGTCTTCATCAGGATCTTCAGTCTCTTCAACCACTATAAATGTTGGGTTTTCAATTTTTATATAGCCAACACTAAATCCAGGCAAGAGAAGGGTGTTCAACATTCCAGATCCTTCTAATGTGGAAATCTGGTCTACCGGGTTATCTTCAAATCTACTTTTTCCGTAGCTGGCCTTTATAGAACTTCCTTCAACAAAATAATAATCAGCTTCAGTTGATTCTGTATTTATTGTTTTGTCATCAATATTTATATTTTTTAGAGTTACTGTCTTTGCTGTTGTGTTTGCGATATGAATTACATAAGCGTCTCCATCTTTAAATGCATTAACAAACATTATGCCTGGATCGTTGTCGAATTCTGAGGTAATAGATACTTTGTCCATTTCACTCCAGAAGATGTCTTTCATTGTTAAGAATGAAAAATATGAAGCTCTTCTGTTTGGGTGAGAAGCTGAACTTGGAAATTCATCTAGAAGTTCACCTCCTTTTCTAGGAGAAATCATCGCATTTTTTACACCCTCTGTTCCCATTGTGTGATAAGTTGAGAATTTTATAAATCCGTTGTGTTCACTATTTGAATTAACTAGGGCGTTTAGGATGTTGGTTGTGTGTATTGCGTGGAGCATTGTATTACCGAATATTGCGTCTGTCTTATTTGGGTCTTGGTTAACATTCCATTCGGTAAACCACATTCCTTTGTCATCACCAAACAGGTCAGCATAGTAGTCTAGAAGTTTTGGAAAAGACTTACTGTCGGTGTCTCCAAATATGTCGGCTAGTTCTGATATTCCACAATCAAACCACTCGTTAACATTCGCAGCCTCCGTTGGTATGGTTGTACAGTCATCGAATCCACTGTAGTAATGAAAAACGTAATCGTCGTATCCATACGCATCCATTTGGCTTGCGAGTGCGATATTCCACTGTGAGTTGAAATCTCCATCTGCATCAAATCCTCCACCTTCCACTCCTTCTGTTTCTCCGAAAGACTTCTTAGGTGCTGCTGTTACAGCGAAAGGAACATTCGGAAGAACTTGTTTTACGGCTGTTTTGTAGGCGGCTGCATGGGTTAGATAGTTTGTTACAGCGGTTGGTCCCATTACAGCAGGATTTCCTGGGAGGTAAAAATTACTTTTTGAATATTGTTCATTTCCAACTTCAACTCCAACAATATTTACCCCTTCATCAACTAAGAACTGAACTTGTTCAGCAACTTCCGCTGGGGTGTTGTTTTTAATATTCATTACAAACAAAACTCCTGCATCAAGGTCGTTTGCCATCTCAGCAAAATCGTGGATGTAGTTTCTAGGTTCAGCGTTTTGCTTTGCCTGTCCTGATTTATTTGGGTCGTCACCCGGTTGACCAATGAAATCGTATATTTCATCTTGGTATCCAACTCCACCTATTTCCTCGTCGGCCTCAATTCGATCTCTTTCTATGTTTCCGTATCCTCGTATTTCGTTGTCATCAGTTAAATTTGAAATCTCCTCGGATGTTAAAACGCTAGCTGCGTTTGTTGGAGCTTTGAAGTGATACCATTTTGTATTTCCTCCACTTGGAAATCTCAGAAGAGGTGTACCAAGTTCAGATACAAGGTTTTGCATATCTGTATCACCACCCCAATCAAATAGGTCGAAGTACTGAGCTGAAGAACTACCGTAAAGATTCTTGCTGACAGACTGAGGGTTTTCTGTGTTTATATTAAAAGTCACACCAACTGTGTCGTTTGGGTTTACAAGCCCAAGTAGAAAATTTCTACCGTCTTTTGTAATTAATCCCACTATTATTGCAAGAACGGCAAGAATAACTACTCCACCAAATAGTTTTACTGCGTCTTTTTCAGGATGATCTACACGGTTTGTAAAAGCAGGGCCATTTTTGTCTTCCATAAGTAATATTTAGTGGCGCTCTATTTCCGCTTTAGCGGTGCCACCTTTGATTAAATTATATCAGAGATTTGTATTTAATAGCAACTTCTTGGATGATTTTTTCCGGTTGAAAGAAGCTGTTTAGTTTCCAGGTGTAAAAGGTTGTTTTTATTGGGGTTTTACCTTCATAAACAATTTCTACTACACCCGCTTCCATTGTCTTTTCAGAGAACTTTTGATCGAAAATAAAGTTTCCTAAACTATAAAAAATTAAACTGTCCTTATACTTTTCTGTCCCTTGAATTACATGAGGATGATGTCCGATTATTACATCTGCTCCGCTGTCTATTATTTTGTGCGCATATTCTTGCTGTCTTCCATTGTATTCTTTATATTCGTCACCCCAGTGAATTGAGACAATTAAAACATCAACTTCTGTTTTTGCTTCTGATACTATTTGAGAGAGAGACGGATCAGCTAGAAGAAGAATGCCGGGGGAGGATTCTTCTGCTTTTATCCAGACAGGACCAACATCACTAAATGCCAGAAATCCAAACTTTGTTCCATTTTTTTCTATTACATCCACTTCGCTTGCTTCGGCTTTTGATCCTCCGGCGCCGGCAATGATAATTTCAGTGCTACTAGCGCGCAGAAGAGTGTCAGTAAAGGCAGAAACATTCCAGTCGCCGACATGGTTGTTGGCGAAAGACAAAACATCAAATCCAGTTTCTTTGAGTGCCGGGAAAACCTCAGGGCTCATTCTGAAGGAGTATTTACTACCGACATTATTTCCTTTGTCTGAAATTGGCCCTTCAAGATTACCAAATAGAATATCGGCTCCAGATAAAGTTTCTTTTGTGTAATCAAAAAGACTGAGATATGAACCATTTAAGTTGTTAATAACGCTACTTTTTACCCCTCGGTCTAGCATCAAGTCACCAACGAAAACAAGTTTCGTTGTTTGCGGTTCTTTTTTTATTTGGAGAGGGGAGTCGGCGCCGACTCTGTCAGATAGTTTGGGGTTTACAAAGACGGCAAGAGAGACAACTATTAATAGAAAAAATAAAATTAAAAATAATTTTTTAAATAAAGAAGCCATAGTCAACAGTCCTAGATATTGGATCTGCTTTTAATACTCTTACTTTTATTTTGTCTCCAAGTCTGAATTTTCTTTTTGGCGAAGAGAGGGTGTACTTCTTTTCGTCGAATTCATACTCTTCTTTTGGTAGGTTTGAGACATGTACAAATCCTTCACTTCCAGAAATAAGATCGGCAACAAAGAATCCGTAAGCTGTGACACCTGTTATGATTCCATCTCGATCTTGTCCAATATATGAGCTCATATATTCTACTTGTTTTGTTTTTATTGAAGTTCGTTCTGCTTCGGACGCTTGTTTTTCTCTTTCACTTGAGTGCAGAGACGCTTTTTCATACCATTTCCAAGATTCCTTTTCGATGTGTTTTCCAGTTAGATAAGTCTGAAGTAGTCTGTGGACTATTAAGTCTGGGTATCTTCGAATGGGAGACGTGAAGTGAGTGTAATCCTCGAAACCAAGTCCGTAGTGTCCGATATTTTTTGTAGAGTAAATTGCTTTTGCCATTGTTCGAGCAACGAGGCTCTCAACCATCGCTTGTTCGGGTTTGTCTTTTACCATTTCGACAAGAGCACTGAAATCTTTTATTGAGATTTTGTCCTCTTCTTTTTTCATAGAATACCCAAGAGAGGAGACGAAGTGAACCAAGTCTCTAACTCGATCTCTATCTGGCATGTCGTGGATTCTGTATACGAATATGTTCTCACCGGTTTTTTCTTTTATGAACTCAGCAACAACCTTGTTGGCGAGAAGCATGAACTCCTCAATCATTTTATGAGAGTCTCCTCGAACTTTCTTATATACATCAACAGGGAATCCTTTCTCATCCAGTCTGAATTTGTATTCTTCTCCTTCAAGAGAGAGAGTTCCTTTTTGTCGTCTTTCTTTGTAGAGTTCTTTTGCGATTTTGTTTAGGGTAACTAGTTCGTTTGAATATTCTCCAGCCTCCTTTTCCATAATTTCTCCCGCTTCCTCATAAGAGAATCTTCGGTCTGAGTGAATGACTGTTTTTCCAATCCACTTGTCATAAATTTTTCCTGTAAGGTCCATTTCCATAATTGCAGAAAATGTAAGTCTGTCTTGTTTTGGAACTAGAGAACAAAGGTTGTCAGATAGAACTGAAGGTAACATCGGAATTGTTCGGTCAACAAGATAAACAGAAGTTGCTCTGTTGTAAGCTTCTTGATCGAGGGCGGTCTTTTGTCTAACGAAATGAGAAACGTCAGCAATATGAACTCCGATTTCGTAGTGGCCGTTTGGTAATTCGCGGAAGGAGAGTGCATCGTCAAAGTCTTTTGCGTCCACCGGATCTATTGTGCAAGTAAAAATTCCTCGAATGTCTCGTCTTCCTTCAAGGTCTTCTTCTGTAATTCCTCTTTTTTCTATAATATCCGCTTCGGCGATAACTTCCGGTGGGAAGTGTGGGTCAAATCCTCTTTCGAGAACTATTCCTTCCATTAGTGCGTTGTGTGTGAGAGTTTCTCCCAGAATTCTTTCAATCTTAACCTTTGGGCTTAGTCCGATTTCCCAAGAATCTAAAGTGGCGTAGACAAACATTCCGAGTTTTATTTTTTTGTCGTCTTTTATTATTTCGAAATCTGTATCAATCTTCGGATCATCAGGATGAAGGGAAAGAACATTGTTTTTTTCTACAATAGTTCCAGCAAAACCAGTTCGGCCTCTTTTTTCAATAGAAACAACCTTGGCATATGTTCGTCCACGGTTTTTGTGTTTCCATTCGAATTTGATTGTGTCTCCGTGCAGGGCACGATTGCGGTCTTCGAAGTCTATAAAGTATATATTTCTCTTATCATCAAAGACTGTTGCAGTCCCTCTAGCTGAGACAGAAATGACCCCGAGCAGTTGAGGTCCTTTGGTCTCGTTTTGGTTAGTATTATTCACCTTTACAATATATCACTTTATGTTATTTTTGGGGATATTGATATTTTTCCATAAGTCTGGTAGTATCAGAAACACATATGATAATAATCAGACTTCAAAGAATAGGAAGAAAAAACGAGGCGCATTTCCGCCTTATTGCCACTGACAGCAAGAATTCAGCAAAAACTGGTAAGTTTTTGGAAGTTGTAGGTACTTATAACCCACACTCTAAGGCTCTAACAGTTAAGAAAGACAGAGTTGACTCTTATATAAAAAATGGAGCTCAAGTTTCTGACACAGTTCACAATCTTTTCGTTAAGAACGGAATGAAAGAAGGAAAGAAGAAGAACGTGCTTTCTAAAAAGGCTCCAACTAAGCCTCGAAAAGAAGCTAAGAAATAAAGAACAAGAGGTTATCAAGCTTTGTTTGATTGACCTCTTTTTCTTTGCACGATAAAATGAATGCAGAGCAGAATCGGGTCCGACTGCTTCTCTAGAAATTAGAAGATAAGAATTTTGATAGAAATTTATGAACGACGATAAAGCATTTCTCGAATATGTAGTAAAAGCACTAGTAGATAACCCAAACGATGTAAAGATTGATCGAACAGTTGATGAAATGGGAGTTCTCGTTTCTCTAACAGTCCACAAGGATGATATGGGTAAAATAATTGGTCGCCAAGGAAACACAGCAAAGGCAATCCGAACACTACTAAGAGTTATTGGAATGAAAAACAATGCTCGAGTAAACCTAAAGATTAATGAACCGGAAGGCGGAATGGGAGGAGTATCTACAATGGGAGCAAGCGCTTCTGCAGTAGATGCTGCAATGGAAGATTTGAAAGGAATCTAATTTAAAGAATATAAAAAATCACCTCAAGAAACTGGGGTGATTTTTTGTTTGACAAAAGCTTTTATTTATTATATAAACAAGAAAAAGCACATTGTTATGAATAAAACTAGATTAGTTTTTTCTACAGATAAAAAAAGCTGTAGAATCTCTTTTTCAAACGGTAAGGAGAGCGATTTTTTTGAAGCAATGGATGATTTGTTCCTTGCCCTAAAAGATATGGTAAAGAAAGGCAAGATAACCAAAGAGGATTCAGTGGATCTCTGGGGGCAAACTCTGGATGGGGAAATTGAGTTTTCTTCCAAAGTGGTTACGGCTGTAGCGTTAATGATTCCAAAGGATAAGGAGGATAAGGGCGATGGGAAAGAAAAAAGCCCTGGTTTTTCAGAAGAACTTGTAAAAGTTTACAAAAAGGCAACCCAAAATATGGAATTGCCGGGGTTCTATCCCTGCATCTTTTGTGAAATCAAAGATCACTATCATCTGTTTTTTAAAGAATATATGTCTCCAGTTATTCGAAGTAAATCTGAGGCAAGAACATATCTGGAATTTGATTTCTTCGAAAACAGGGTAACGGTAGAAGAAAAAGTTATTTTAGATTTACAAATAGACCAAGCACAAATACCAGAATTTATTAGTCAAAACTGAATTATCTTTTTTCAAATAACAAAGCGATCTGTTGAAGGTCGCTTTTTGTTTTCTCCTATTTATTTGCTATAAGTTAATTATGAATTTTCATATCATTACATTATTTCCGGAAGCATTTGATAGCTATTTTGATAGCTCTATTATTGCTCGGGCTATAAAGGAAAAAAAGATAAAAGTGGCTTTCTATAACCCACGCAAATTTGTGACTGGAAAATACAAAAAAGTTTGGCCTGATGGAAATATATCGGCTCAAGTTGATGATCGTCCTTATGCGGGAGGTCCCGGAATGATTCTGCGTGCAGAGCCAATCATTAAAACCGTTGAATCAATCCTAAAGAAGCTAACAGCTAACAGCTCAAAGCTGAAAGCTAATGTTAAGATAATTAACTTTGTTCCAAGTGGTAAGAAATTTACAAATGATTACGCTAAGACAACAGCACAGAAATACACTGACATTATTCTCATTTGCGGACGATATGAAGGAATAGATGCACGAGTAGACAAAATATTGAAGACTGAAAAAATTTCAATTGGAGATTATGTTTTAACGGGCGGGGAATTGCCAGCAATGGTTGTTATTGATTGTATGGCCAGACAAGTTCCGGGAGTTTTGGGAAAGTTTGAGTCTCTAGAAGAAGAAAGAATTTCTTCAAGCGAGTTTTATACTCGACCAGAAATCCTTGAACATAAAGGTAAAAAATATCGTGTGCCTAAAGTTCTACTTTCAGGAGATCATAAAAAAATAGAAGAATGGAAGAAAGGGAAAAAGTAATTATTTTATACAAGAAAGAAGGGGAGACTCCGCTTGAGTGTATTAATCGTGCAAAAGAGGAGGGAATTATTCCGAAGGATGAAAAGGCAACTTATGCGGGACGGCTTGATCCAATGGCGGAAGGACTTTTGATTGTTTTGACTGGAGAGTCTGTTCACAAGAAAGAGGAATATTTAAAGCTTTCAAAGGAATACGAGGTAGAAGTATTATTAGGAATTTCTACTGATACTGGGGATGTTTTGGGTTTAATAAAAGAAAGTAAATTTAACCCAGAAATTTTAGAAGAAAAAATACAGGAGGTGTTGAAAAATTGTGAAGGGGAATTTGAGGAAGAGTATCCAAAATTTTCATCGAAAACAATTGACGGAAAACCACTTTTTTCTCTGGCTCGTCTTGGTCATATTTTCAAATCTCCAAAGCATAAAGTAATAATTAATTCTATTTTTTTGCATAGTATTAGAAATACTAATCTTTTAGAAGTTGCGAATGAATCAATCGAAAGAATAAAAAAAGTAAAAGGGGATTTCCGACAGGAAGAAATAATTGCAGGGTGGAATAATCTAAAAAATATTTCGGGAAATGAAAATGTTTTAGTTATTTCAATAAAAGTTTCTTGTGAGAGCGGGGCATATATGCGAGTGCTTGCTGAAAAAATAGGGAAGTCCCTCGGATATCCTGCTTCGGCTCTGCGTATAAAAAGGACAAAAGTAGGGAAATACAGTCTGTAATCTTTTTGACAAAACAAATATTTCTGATATAGTGAAGAAAAATTGTTTTATGGATCTAAATATTAGAATGTTTATGAACAAGACATTAATTGATGTCTTTGAAAAATTAAAAAAAACCAAGTACAAAGATCTCTATCAAATCAATCCAAAAGTAGGAACGATGGAGGAGATAACACAAACGTTTAAAGAGTTAGGTCTCCGAATGAGCGCTCTGGCCTTCATATTTTTTTGTAAAAAGGTTCTTATACCTGTTTCGGGAAAAATGGCTAAAGTTCCGCAAGATAGATTGCTCACAAATCCTGATGGGGCAATGGTTGTGCTTGTCTTAGGGGCCTTTTCTCCAGTCCTTAAAGACATAATGTCTGGGAAAATAGCATCTTTTGATATAGAAAAGATGAAAATTTTCAGATCTGTACTGAAAGAAGATTTGCCGTTGATTAGGGAAGAACTTCAAAAGGATATTGAAGTCCATCAAAAAACTTTCGATGTTTGGATAGACTGGCTTATTAATCATTACGAAGAGGAAAAGAGCTCTGATGAAAAACTTTTTGAAGTTGTTTCAAAATTTGCAACTTCACTTAAGGAGCATAAATCTATTAAAGAACTAGAAGAAGCTGGAAAGCCCTTGTTGGATTTATATAATACAAAGGAAGGGAACGAAGCTGTTTGGCGAACTCAGCGAGTAAAACATGGTTTCCCTGGCAAAACAGAAGAGTTGTACTTTTCAATAGTTAATATACTGATATTGTCAGATGTCGTTTACTCATCTGGTTATACTATGGAATAGAGCCTGTTAATTCAGGTTTTTTTATTTTTCAAATACCTTGTTCGCTAATTTGTCAAAATCCAAATTTTCTTGTATTATTCTAGAAAATTACATTGTTATGGGAATAGGTATATTAAGAGGGTCTTTAAAATATGCAATGAAAGGATCCGAAAAGAGATTTCTAACTTTATGGTTCGCATTTTTCTTTTTTTGTATGATGATTACAGGAAAAGATAATATTGGAATCATTACTTTTGTTATAGCTTTGGTTGTTGGATTTTTAGTTGCTTACGTTTTTCATGAGAGAAAAAAGAAAGAAATGAAAATGGAGGTTGCGGGCTATGCAAGATTACTAATATCATCCGATAAAATTTCTGAAGAGGAAAAATCTGGGTGGGAATATGTAATAGGAGAGGAAGCAGTGAAATATTTGGAAGAAAACAAGCTTGAGTTGTCTCAAAGAGAAATCGACCATTTTTTAACCTGGGCACCAGGTTAGCCGGAATTTATCCGGTTTTTTTATTTTCTTAAAAACTCCCGCCCTGCATATTTAAAAGACTTGCGAGTTCGACGGAACGAGCACGAGGAATTTTGTAACAACAAAATATCCGTACTTTTAAATATGCAGGGCTAAAACCGTGGTTTTAATTAAAATCTCGTTTTCCCCAAAAGGTAGGTCTTGACTTACCCCCATTTATAGTCTAGGATAAAGGTCGGTTTGGCTGATTGAGTTTTGCCCATTTCAAACCCCTTTATTATCAATAAAAAAGAGGGTTTTGCATACTATCGAGTGCGAATAATAAAATAACCTATCTTGAACGGGATCTCCCGCGTTTTTGCGTTTTATATGTCTCCACAAAAAACAACAACAGTCCGCGAGCAAAAACACTTCTCTAAATATAGAGAACCTTTTGTCTCATTCCCAAGTCTTATCGAGACTCAGCTTAATTCATTTAAAGCTTTGCTCGAAAAAGGAATCGTTGAAGTGATGAAAGAATTCACTCCGATTACAGATTATTCAGGTAAAAAGTTTGAACTTCATTTTTTGTCTTTCTCAGTTGGAGAACCAAAATGTTCAGAACTTGATGCCAAGGCAAACAAAGTTAACTACGAAGCTCCAATAAAAGCTCGAGTTAAACTTATTTCAAAACTAGGCGGTGCAACAAAAGAACAAGAAATTTTCATGGCGGATATTCCAATAATGACAGGCCACGGAACTTTTGTTATCAACGGAGTAGAACGAGTTATCGTTCCTCAGCTTGCTCGATCAGCCGGAGTATTTTTTACAGAAAATGAACTAAAGGGAAAGAGACTCTTTGGGGCAAAAATCATACCTTCACGAGGAGTTTGGATTGAAATGGAAACCGATACAGACGGTATTCTATATGTCCGAATCGACAAGAAGAGAAAATTCCCAATCACATCACTTCTACGAGTTCTAGGAATTACTGATGCAGAAATGTTGAAGTTGTTCACAAAAGAACATGAACAAAAATCTATTGCTTTAGCTCTTGCGAAAGATAGCGCGAAGACAGTAATGGAATCTTACGTAGAAGTCTACAAGCGATTGCGAGATGGAGACCTTGCAACTGCTGACAATGCAAAAGAATTTATAGATGGAACAGTATTTGGTCCTGACAGATATGACATTTCTTCTGTTGGACGATTCAGAATTAACCAACAATTCGGTGGAGGAACAGACGAAAAGGATCTAAAAGTTAGAACTCTAACAAAAGAAGATTTAGTTAACATTGTTAAATATGTTTTTGAACTAAACATTACTCCAGGAGCAA
>CAYZIU010000002.1:0-33907 GCA_964478575.1 uncultured Candidatus Saccharibacteria bacterium
TATACATATTATGAAGGACTATTATAAAATTCTAGGAGTTGAGAAGGGTGCCTCACAAGAGGATATAAAGAAGGCTTTTCGTAAGCTTGCTCATGAGCATCACCCAGACAAGAAGGGCGGGGATGACGTTAAATTCAAGGAAATAAACGAAGCTTATCAGACTCTTTCTGATGAGAGTAAAAGACGTAACTATGATCAGTTTGGGAACGCCTCAGGGCCTCAATACGGAGGTTTTGGAGGGGGAGCTCAGGGATTTGACTTCAGTGGATTTGGTAACGGTGTAGAGTTCGATTTTGAAGGAATGGGAGACATTTTCGGAGATATGTTTGGCGGTGGAAGAGGAAGACAGAGAGAGGCTCGTGGCGGACGGGATTTGGTTGCAGACATAGATTTGTCTTTCAAGGATGCTGTTTTCGGAGTTGATAAAAATATAAAAATAAGAAGATCTTCAGTTTGTCTTGATTGTAGTGGAACAGGTGCCGAAAAAGGATCGAAGCTTGAAACATGTGACGCGTGTGGAGGCGCAGGACAAGTAAAAGAAACAAGGCAGACATTCTTTGGTGTATTTAGCACGGCCAAGATTTGTGATAGATGTAATGGAAAAGGAAAGCGTCCAAAAGTTTTGTGTAAAAATTGTTCTGGAAAAGGAGTGAAAGAGATTAGCGAAGAATTGAGAATCAAGATTGCTCCGGGTGTAAACGATGGTGAGACTTTACGAGTAAAAGGTTATGGAGATGTTTCGCCAGAGCTTATTGCCGGAGACTTATATGTTCGTGTTCGAGTTTTGAAAGATGAAAGATGGAAAAGAGCTGGCAACGATATCCTTGCGAATTTGGAAATAAAATTAACGGAAGCAATAAAAGGCGGAAATAGGGAAGTTGAAACTCTAGATGGGTTAGCTAAAGTAAAAATTCCTGCAAAGATAAACACAGGAGATATCTTAAGAATAAAAGATTACGGAGTAAAAGATAAAAAAGGAAAGAGGGGAGACTTTTTGATTAAGGTAAAAGTGGAAATTCCAAGCAAGTTGTCTAAAAAAGCAGAAGAGGCTGTTAAAATTTTGGAGGCGGAAGGGTACTAAAAAGTTGAAAGTTTATAGTTTTAAGTTTTTAGTATAAAATATGCACATGTGGATAATATTTTCTTTACTCGCGCCACTTTGTTGGGCGGCAGTAAACTTCATTGACGAGAACCTTGTAAACAAAGAAAAGGCAACTGGAGCCGCTGTTATATTTTCAGCAGTTTTTGGTGCCCTTGCTTCCCTAATAATATTTCTATTTTTTCCTGAAGTTTTAAGTGTAAATGTTCGTGATGCAATTCTATACATGTGCACAGGAGTTGCCTTTATGGGGATGGTTATATGTTACCTTTATGCACTAGATAGTGCTGATAGAATAAATTCTCAATATACTGTCTCTCTCGTTGTTCCGTGGTTTGAATTATCTACTCCGATTGGGATCCTTCTTGCATATGCGCTACTGGGAGAGACAATAACTTGGATTCAAGGAGGGGCGATTGCAATAATTTTCATTGGAGCGATTTTCTTGAATACCGATTTCAAAGTTTTCAGATTTTATAAAGGCGTCGCCATAAAAATGCTTGGTGCTGCATTCTTTTTTGCAGTAGGAAGAACCCTGTATAAGTTTGTTGCCGGAGGAACAGAGTCATTCTGGACAGCTTCTTTTTGGGAAAATATAGGAATATTTCTTGTGGCTTTGATATTATTTGTCCTGATAAGAAACTACAGAAAAGATTTTATTGGAGTATTTAAAAACTCAAGGAAAAAGGTTATGGGGCTTAGTGCGGCCAATGAGTCAATCTCAACTGTTGGGAATTTAATTGGAGCCTACGCAACACTCATTGCTCCAATTGGAGTAGTGTTTGCAATATTTTCTATTCAATCACTTTATATTGTTATCTTTGAATCGATAAAGGCAAAAGAGTTTGGTTGGAATAATGCCCAAACAATCCTGTCTATTTTAATGATAATAGCTGGAGCGGGCCTACTTGCTTTAGTTTCTAATTAAATAACTTAGATATTTAAAATCCTCATCAGGTAGATGAGGATTTTTATTTTATGTAACCCCATTTTTTTAGGGCAGGGAGGTCTTTTTCGATAAATCTTTTTCCAATATCATTTCGGTATAGAACTTTTGGTATTACTATCCTTTTTGCTAGATCATAAGTGTCTTCAAAAGTTTTTTCTGGGTTTATTCCAATGTTTGTAACATAAAGAACATATCCTCTGTTGTCAGAAATGTAATAGCCTTTTTCATCTTTTGAAATTTCTTCGAAATGAATATGAGACATTTCTTCCTTTTTAACTTGAGTCATGTCTATATAGATTCCACGGTAATCGTGCTCTGCGGACTTCTTTTGGTATGGGAAAGGAGGAAGGGCCATAAGAATTACAATTCCAAAGCCTTTTTTCCATTTTAGATCATATTCTTCTCCTCGTGCTACAGCAGACAGAAGCTCTCCCCATGGAGAATCGTGAATCTCTGAATGAAGATGGACAATAGGGGAACCAAATCGTGGAGTTGCTTCAAGTGGAACAATCTCGTGTTCGTTTACAATACAGTTTATTTCGAAGTCTCCTCGGAAATTTATTTTTTGTAAATAATCTTTGAATGGCTGTATGACTTTCTTATATAAAATATTTTCTTCGTCGTCGTCATACCAGGCGATGGTTCCCATTTCGCTTGTTGTGGGACCGAGGTCTCCTGCGAGAAACTTCTTGTGCTCAACGTTGTATTCTATTGGACCAACCCAATTAGACCCGTTGAAGTATCTTCCAATTCCAATCTCAACTCCGAAGACTCTTTTCTGAAGAGTTATTTTTTCTTTTTTTAACAAGTCATTTGAGGCATAACTTTCTAGTACAGAAATAACATCAAATCCTTTCGGGTCTTGTCCAACATAATTCATAGATTTTGGGGCGTGGTTGTTTTGTTTTATAACCCAAAAGTCCGGATTTCTTTTTATGAAATTCACAGCTTCTTTTATAGTAGGGAAGTCTTTTGATGGAACAACATCAAGTCCGTGTTCTTTGAAAATATTTTGAGCTGATTCTCTTTCGAATTCCAAATCGTCTCCACCTGATGATCCACCGAATACGGCAAAGCCCGCGTCTCTTAACATCTCTTGTTCTTTCCCGTATCCAGAATCGTCAAAAACAATAACCCCGTCGTGGCCGACCCAAGGGAGCTCTTTTTTCCAATCTTCTGTTTGCTGTACCATTCCAGAAAAGTTTTTACGCCTGTCACGCTCTTCTACGAACAGCTTTACTTCGTGACCTTCTTGTACAAGTAGGTTCGCCAAGTTTCCAGCAATCAAATCAGTTGAGACAAATAAAAATCGCATGATATACTTAAATTGTATAACAAAATGTTAAAAGAAACAAAAATCCTTTTTTTATTACTACTGGCACTTCTTATTGTTTTTACTGCTTTTACTGTGGAAGAAACAATCCATCAGAATGACTTTGATATAATAATTTCTGAATAATAATCATGAATGAACTTCTTTGTTTAGACTCTATTCCTTCTGTTCTCGGGGTTTTTGATTTTTCTATCGCCCCACCTCTTCTTTTTTATTCTTATATACCGATAATGTTTCTTACAATCTTTGTTGGGTTCCTTATTTTCGTTGGAGATAAGAAAAACTTGGTAAATCAGCTGTTTTTTGGAATATCTTTGGCGTTTTCCTTTTGGATATTGTCAGTTCTAGTTCAGTGGACCGCCGCTCAGGCCGATGTTGTTATGTTCGCGTGGCAAATGTTGGTTGTTTTTGAAATTGCCATATATATCTTCTCCTTATACTTTTTATTTGCTTTTCTGAACAAGAAAGACATAACCTTCTTTTACAAGGGATTGGGTGCTACTGTTTTTTCTGCTTGCATAATACTGTTGCCAACCGCTTTTAATATAGTTGGATTCGACATTATTAACTGTGAGGGGGCAATTGGAGAGCTTTGGCACTTTATCTATCCACTGGAGGCTCTTTGTCTTGTTGGGATTTTATACATCGGATTTTCTTCATTAAAATTAAGAAAGGAAAAAAAGCAAAAGTCAGAGACGGTATTTGCAACTATAGGAATGTTTTTGTTCTTGTCTATATTCTTCTTCTCCAATATTATCGGAGAACTGACACAAAGATATGAGTTCAATCTATATGGACCGATAGGAATGGCGCTGTTCCTTCTTTTTATTGGATATTTAATTATTACTTTCAAATCTTTCAATGTAAAAATCCTTAGAGCTCAAGCTTTAACTTTTGGAATGGGATTCCTTGTTTTCGCTGCTCTTTTCTCTGAGTCTATAAAGGATGTACGGTTAATTTTAATAATTACAATTGGATTGTTGATTATCGTTGGTCACTATCTAGTAAAAGGTGTTCAGAAAGAAACTGAACAGAGAATAAAACTTGAGCAACTAACCGGAGACTTGAAAGAGGCTAATATAAAACTTGAGAAATTGGGCAAGTTGAAGACTGAGTTCCTCTCTCTTGCATCTCATCAGCTTAGAAGTCCTCTTACTGCCATAAAAGGTTACGTCTCCATGCTGCTTGATCAATCCTTCGGACAGATTACTCCAGAGCAGAAGGAGGCTATTTCTAGGGTTAGCTCTTCAACTGAACATCTTACAAAAGTTGTAGAAGACTTGTTGAATGTATCCAAAATAGAGCAAGGGGGATTAGTGTTTAATTTCAAACAATTTTCTCTAACTAAACTCGCTTCAGATGTTTGCCGAGAATATGAAATAAATTTCCAAAAAAGGGGATTAAGTATTGCTTGCGATGTTCCTCAGACAGAAATCTTTGTTTTCGGAGATGAAGAAAAAATAAGACAAGTGATAACTAACTTCGTCGATAACTCAAACAAATATACTGAAACTGGAGGGGTTGTTGTTTCTGTTGTAGACAAGGGTGATGACTTCGTTTCGTTTGAAATAAAAGATACCGGAATTGGTCTTATGCCTGAAGAAGTGCAATCTGTATTTCAAAAGTTCCAACGAGGAGCGGGAGCAAAGCTAGACACTGGTGGCTCAGGTCTTGGACTGTACCTTGCTTCCAAAATAATTGAAGGACATCATTCTAGGGTTGATGTTTTCTCTGAAGGAAAAGGGAAGGGAACTAAGTTTACCTTCACACTTTCTAAGAAGCCATTCTAAATAAAAAGACATTTAAAAAGCCCCGTATTCTCGGGGCTTTTCCTTATTCCCAAATAGTAAGATATGCGGAAGATGTTCCGTCGGGATTGTCTAAAATAGAGAAGCCTTCGCTTTTTATTTGGTCTCGTATCTCGTCACTTTCTCTAAAGTCTTTGTTTTTTCTTGCTTCGTTTCTTCTTTCGAGTAATTTAGTTATCTCTTCCGAAACATTTCCAATTTTAGAAAGTCCTAGTCCAAGATATTCATCGGCATACAAAATTAATCCGACTCTCTCTGCTTCTTCCTTGTTTTCATTATTTAAATTTTCCCAAACATAAGCAACTAGTTTTGGTGTCGCCAAGTCGTCAGAAATTATTTTGTTTATCTCCTCTTTGTCTTCGTCAGACACTCTCGCATTATCTGTGTCAGCAATGAAAATGATTCTTCGGAGCTTATTCAAGGCGACACGAGACGCCTCTAGACTATCCCATGTGAAGTTAAGTGGTGCTCGGTAGTGAGCCTGAAGTGCAAGGTAACGGAAAACTATTGGATCAAATCCTTTTTCTTCAATGTCTTTTATTGTGTATTGATTACCGAGAGATTTGGACATCTTTTTCCCATCAACCGATAGATATTCATTGTGCATCCAGTAATGGACGAACGGATGAACTCCACTGTAACACTCGGATTGAGCGATTTCGTTCTCGTGATGGGGGAACATGTTATCTTTTCCTCCAGTGTGAATGTCTATAGATTGTCCGAGGAGCGCCATGCTCATGGCGGAACATTCTATGTGCCAGCCTGGTCTACCTTTCCCAAAAGGAGAGTTCCAATAAACGTCTCCGTCTTCTTC
Organism: uncultured Candidatus Saccharibacteria bacterium; assembly: GCA_964478575.1. GTDB lineage: Bacteria > Patescibacteriota > Minisyncoccia > Phycocordibacterales > UBA9973 > JAGOTH01. The sequence continues at coordinate 6,004 of CAYZIU010000002.1, forward strand.
TGTGTAAGCTTTCCAGAGTGCAAAGTCTTGCACCTCTTCTTTTTCGTATTCATCTTTTGTGACTCGTCCTGAGGCTCCATCTTGGAGAGTTTCCTTTTCGATTCTGGCTAGTTTTCCATAATCAGGGAAAGAAGATATTTTGAAATAAACACTTCCTTCGGCGCTCTGATATGCGTGTCCATTTTCGAGAAGTCCTGCGATTATCTTTATCATCTCTTCGACATAATCTGTTGCTTTCGGATATTTGTTTGCCGGAATTATTTCTAGTTTATTTATGTCTTCAAAAAAAGCTTCTGTGTAATATTCTGTAAACTCCTTTAGAGATTTTGCTTCGGCGATAGAATTACGAATAGTCTTGTCATCAACATCTGTAAGATTCATAACGTGATTTACATCGTATCCTGCGCCAAGAAGAGCCCTTTTTAAGGTATCGGTGAATATATAGGCTCGATAGTTTCCAATATGAGGGAAGTTGTAAACAGTTGGCCCACAAGTGTAGAGATTTACTTTTTTACCTTCCTTGTCTATTGGAGAAAAATCTTCAACTTCTCTTTTTATTGTGTTGTAGAATTTTAGAACCATCTTTTCTTTCGGAAATAAATATACATAACCAGAGCTATGACAACCATAAAGATTAATACTATTGCAAAATCAGTCTTTCCATCTACCAGAGAGAAACCAAAGTTCATTCCGAATATTCCTGTGACTAAAGTCAGAGGCAACATTATGAAAGTCATAACTGTTAGTTTCTTGATTGTATCGTTTGTGTGAGCGGTGAGCAGAGAATCATTCGTAATACGAAGATCGTCGAGGATTTCTTTGTTTCCATTTAGAAGGTTTTCAGTTTTGTTATATTCACTGATGATTGAATGTATATAGAAAAGAAAACCTGGACCAAAGAATCCTTGACAAGCAATCTCAAATGAGCGGAGGATTTCTTTGTGGAATCGTAGAGATTGTTTGAAGTCGAGCAGAACTCGGTTTGATTCAGAGATAAGCTCAACAGTCTTTTCTTCTCGAGCTGAGAATATAAGGTGTTCTATTTCTCTTATCTTGTCGTTCTCACGATCGAGTTCTCCTAGAGTGTCTCGGTAGAGTTCGTTGATTAGATGGAAGAAGAGGAATCCTGCGTGCTCGCTTTCGTTCCTTTTTTCAAGACGAGAGTCTTTTTCAAACAAATCAGAAAATTCTTTTATAGCTTCTAGTTTTCCATAGTGAGTTGTTATTAGGAATTCTTTTCCAATAACAAAATCAATTTCTTCTTCTCTGATTTTCCCGTCTTTGTGTCTAACAGGGAAGTGTAGAATAAGATAAATAACATCGTCATAACGATCGACTTTTGACCGGAGAGTTTTGGAGAGCATTTCGTCTCCAACGAGAGGTGGAAGATCGAATGTGTCGACAACTGAGGCGACCTCATCCTTGCTTGGTGACTCTAGGTCAACCCAAGTTAGTTTTTTGAAAGTATATTTTGTAATCACCCCTAAATTATAAAGGGAATAGGGAATAGGGGCAAGGCCCGCCCGCCAGCGCCTGCAGTTGCAGACAATGGCGGGCAGGGAATATATCATAGACCTATATTCATTTGACAAATATAAGAATAATGATATTGTTTCGGTGGATTTTAAAACCAAATATTATGATCAAAAACATCAAAATTTTGAGCATGGCCTTTCTGGTTGCCATGGTTTTCGCTTCTTGCTCCAAGAGCAACGCGGAAGAAAAACCAAGAATTATTGACGGGGATATTATTTCAGTTGGTATCGAAGAGATTATCAAAACTGAATCCGGTCCCTCTGGCTCTGTTTATGTTATTCAACTTGACGCCATTGAAGACGGTGAAAGGATGGCTACAGCAAGAATCGTTGTTGACGCTGGTTCATTCCTCCAGTGTCTGGAAATGATGAAAGGTGCCCCACAGAATCAATTTGCCCGCTTTCAGTCATATAATGACCCACAGGGTTCTACTTACTATGTTCTTAAGGAACAAGCCCTTATGAACTATGATGTAATGGGAACGCCGCCGGTTTATATTTTTTCCAGTGATCAGAAGGTAATAACTAACTAACTAATTGACCGGTTTTAGTCGGTAGGACAAAGGGACCATCGTTTGGTCCCTTTTTTATTTTTCTCTTTAATATATTCAGGTGTTTTTTAAATACCCGTCCTACCGCTGTAAAGACTTGTGAGTTCGACGGAACGAACACGAGGAATCCGTCAGCTGACGGATATCCGTACTTTACAGGGGTGGGACAAAAAACCTGGTTTTTTAACTTTAAATATGACTTAGATTAGGGGTTTTGGGTCGCTTTAGACAAAAGGACTTTTAAAAGTTGACGGATTAGCCTTTTTCGTGTATCTTTTACTTACTTATGGCAAAAAAGACTGTATCAAAAACTAAAGAAGGAGCTTTCGCGGTTATTGCAACTGGCGGAAAGCAATACAAGGTTTCTGCAGACCAGACAATAACTATTGAAAAAATCAAGGGTGTAAAAGCTGGAGACAAGGTATCTTTTGATCAAGTTTTGCTTAAATCAGAAGGAGCTAGCGTTTCTGTTGGAACTCCTCTTGTTTCTGGAGCAAAAGTTGAAGCAGAAGCAATAGAACTAGGACGATCAGCGAAAGTTATCGTTATGAAATACAAACCGAAGAGCCGATACCACAAGAAAAACGGACACAGACAAGAATTTCTAAAGGTAAAAATAACTTCAATCTAAACAAAACCTCCGCGAAAGCGGGGGTTTTTGTTATAATAATACCTAATGGAAGGAGAGGATTCATATCATATAAAATCAGACATATTTGAGGGGCCGATTGGTGTCCTTTTGGAGCTTATCGAAAAACGGAAGCTTTTTATTAATGAACTATCTCTCGGAGCAGTTACTGAAGACTTTATAAACTATGTTCGCGAAAAAGGGGATAGGGGATTTCAGATTTCTTCTGAATTTATTTTTATAATCAGCACTCTTATTCTAATCAAGTCCCGTTCACTTCTTCCGGGGCTCAAACTAACAACCGACGAAGAAAAAGATATCAAGGACCTTGAAAAAAGAATTGCTCTTTATAATATTTTTATAAAAACTGCTAAGAAAATTAAATCTGACAAAAATCTTTTTGCTCAGAAGAAAGCTCCTGACCGAGAAGCTAGATTTATTGGAGACTCAAAGTTGAATCTTAATTCCATTCTTGAATCAGTTAAATCTGTTTTGGTAAGAGTTCCAAAAGTAGAAAAGCTTCCCGAAGTTACAGTTCGAAAGATAATAAGTATTGAAGAGATGTTTGCCAGTATCATTGATAGAATAGAACAAGCGGTAAGTCATAGCTTCAGTGAGCTTTCACGTCATCCGAATCCAGAAGACGACAGAGACGCTAGAGTTTATTCGATCGTCTCTTTCCTCGCAGTGCTTGAGCTGATGAGACAGGGAATTCTAGATATTACTCAGAGTGAGACATTCAGCGATATGACGATTACCAAAGTTAGAGTTTTAGAAATAGAAGAAAATAATAATTAAAAAATATGAATGATATAGACAAAAAAATTGAAGCAATCCTTTTTTTCACTTCAGAACCAGTTTCAAAAAACAAATTGGCAAAGATGCTAGATGTCTCTCCGGAAGAAATTGAAGTTGGGATAAGAACTCTTTCTGAAAGACTGGAGGCGGGAAGTGGTCTCGCTCTCACCGAGGCGGGAGAATCTATTTCTTTGCGAACAAAAAAAGATTTTTCAGATATTATTGAAAAAATCTCTGACGAAGAAGTGGCGGGTGACTTGTCTCGTGCAGCTCAAGAAGTTCTCGCTATTATTCTATACAAGAACGGAACAACCAGAAGCGATATAGATTTTATTCGAGGAGTGAACTCTACTTACACACTTCGCGCTCTTGTTTTGAGAGGAATGATTGAGAGAGTAAATGATGACACAGACAACAGAAGGGCCAAGTATCTTCCAACTCACGACCTATTCTCATTTCTTGGAATTACAAAAAAAGAAGACTTGCCTGATTACGCCGAAATAATATCTTCACTTGAAGAAATTTCTGCCAATGTTGTAAATTCAGAAAATGAGGGAGGCAATTAAGTCAAAATTACTAAATATTGGCAGGTTTCTTCTGCTTGTCCTAGTGGTCTTGGCTTTTTTCTTTGATTACAATTACAAATCAAATTTTAAAAAAGAGGTTAGAAGAATTGAAGAAAAAATTGCAAAAGATGTTTTCAAAGAAACAGAAATCATGGCGCGCGGTGCGATTGTCTTGCGAATTTCTGACGACTTTGTAATTTATGATAAAAATCAAAACAAACCTCTTGAGCTTGCGTCTATCACAAAGCTTTTCAATGATTTTGTTTTCGTTTCAAATATCCCACTCTCGATGAATATAAAAGTAGAAGAATCTGACACCCAAATGTATGGCGCCAGTGTGATATCCCCCGGGCAGACTCTGAAAGCATTAGACCTTCTACAGATGTCACTTATCGTGTCTTCAAACGATGCAACTACAGCTTTAGCTCGTTCTTATGAAGAAGTAACAGAGAGAAATATTGTTGAAGACATGAATTCTTTTGCAATAAAAAATAATTTTGAAAGTATTTATTTTAATACGCCAACAGGTCTTGCAAGCGAGGACGGGAAGGCTGGGGGAGTGGGAAGCGCTCGTGACATAGCAGAAATGTTAAAAAAGATAAGTAATGAATATCCAGATGTTTTTTTCTTGAGCTCTTATGAAAAAATTCCACAGAATGGTCCAGATGAAGTTGTTTTAAATACAAATAAATCTCTCGATCAAATTGGTTTCAAAATTTTAATATCAAAAACCGGCTATACAGATTCCTCTGGAGGAGGAGTAGCTGTTTTGGTTGAGGAGGCGGGGGAGAGGTATGCGATTGTTGTCCTCGGAAGTGGATATACAGAGAGATTTGATGACCTGGAGAATCTAGCAGAAGGGTTAAAAGAGTTTTTAAACAGTAGAAATAAAGAGCTCTCTGTTATAATCAAAATATGATTTTTAGTATCGCAAAACTATTTGTTCCAGCTGCAATCTCATTCTTCATTGGTGTTTTGATTACGCCGAAGGTAACCAAGTTCATGTATGAGAAAAAGCTCTGGAAAGGCCGACCCCGAAGAGATCAGGCCGAGATGAGCGAAGCTTTTTCAAAAATAAACAATACAGAGGAAGAAACAAAAACACCCCGACTTGGAGGAGTTATTATTTGGATTTCTGTTTTTATTACAACCGTCACCCTTTGGATTTTGGCTCGAGGATTTGGACTTGAAGAAATTGCTCAGTTTGATTTCGTTAGCCGAAGTCAGACATATATTCCTTTTTTTGCACTTCTTTTGGGCGCATTCGTTGGTCTTATTGATGATTTTCTTGTTATCTTTGCAAAGCCCGGCAGATATGTAGATGGTTTTCCAAGAAAAATGATGACAGTTATAGTCTTGGCCATTGGGGCCCTTGGAGCTTTTTGGTTCTATTCAAAACTGGGAATGAATTCAGTTTCTGTTCCGTTTTTGGGTGAGGCAATAAGTTTGGGAATATTTTTTATTCCATTTTTTATATTTACACACTACGCAATTTTCACTTCAGGAGTAATTGACGGAATCGATGGTCTGGCTGGTGGAGTGATGGCCAGCGTCTTTGCAACTTATGGGACAATCGCTTTCTTTCAAAACCAAATAGACATCGCCGCTTTCTGCACTGTGGTTCTGGGAGGAATTCTGGCGTTTCTTTGGTTTAATATTCCACCAGCAAGATTTTATCTAGGAGAAACAGGTATGCTGGCTCTAACTACAGCTCTCACAACATTACTATTTATAACTGATAATGTTTTTATAATTTTAATTGCCGGACTTCCACTTGTTGTTACGTCTCTTTCTTCCGCTATTCAGATAATTTCTAAAAAATATTTTAAGAAAAAAGTTTTTCTTGTTGCACCAATTCATCATCACTTTGAAGCGCTCGGTTGGAGTAGGGCAAAAATAACAATGCGATATTGGGTTATTTCTATAATTTGTTCAATGACAGCAATCATTATCAGCTTGCTTGGTTAATATGCACGCAAAAAGAGAACCAGATAAAATATTTTTGACTCTGGTTATTATCTTACTTGTTTTCGGATTATTTTCTTTTGTTTCAGCGGCGCTCGGAGTTTATGCCAGAGACGCTTCCAAATTCGCTGGAATCTTGGTAAACCAAATAGTTTTTGGTATTGGACTTGGGATTTTGGCTGGGCTATTTGCTTACAAACTAAATTACAAAGTTTGGAGAAAGTATGCTTTCCTTTTATTTTTAGCTTCGCTTGGACTAACCGCCCTTGTTTTTGTTCCAGGACTAGGATTTGAACACGGGGGAGCGAGACGTTGGCTGTCTATTTTTGGACTTTCAATTCAACCTGCAGAATTTTTGAAGTTTTCTTTTGTTGTTTACTTTGCGGCTTGGCTCTCTTGGGTTAAACACAGAGTTAATGACTGGAAGTTTGGAATATTGCCGTTGATTATTTTCTTGGGAGTGGTGGCAACGGTCCTACTTCTTCAGCCTGATACGAAAAGTTTCCTTCTTATCTCTGTCACGGCTTTTGGAATGTTGTTTATATCAGGAATTTCAACTCGAGTAGTTTTAGCGATGACTTCTTTTGTGGCTGTTGGACTTATCATTTTTGGTCTTTCGACTAGCTACGTTAGAGACAGAATTGACACTTTCATTCATCCAAACAGTGATCCTCAGGGAAGCTCTTGGCAAATAAATCAGTCTCTCATCGCTGTGGGGTCTGGTGGAATTTTCGGCCGAGGTCTTGGTCAGAGCGTTCAGAAGTTTACCAATCTGCCTGAGCCTCATGGAGACTCCATCTTTGCCGTTATTGGAGAAGAAATGGGATTTGTTGGAACTTTTGTTTTGATCGCACTTTACTTACTGTTTTCCCTAAGAGGACTCAGGATTGCGTATCGTTCGCCGGATTCATTCGCTAGACTGTTAGTCTTTGGACTTGTTATACTGTTTACAGTCCAGTCTTTTCTGAACATTTCTTCCTCGATCGGACTTTTCCCGCTAACTGGGGTTCCGTTGGTTTTTATTAGTCACGGAGGAACCTCTCTACTCGTTGCTCTTATGTCAGTGGGACTAATTCTGCAGATTTCAAGATACCAAACAGATAAAATATGAAAATTTTGATTACCGGTGGTGGAACAGGAGGACACTTTTATCCTCTTGTGGCTGTCGCTGAAAAAATAAACGAAATAGCTGAAAAAGACAAAATCTTTGATTTGAAGATTTACTATATGTCGACAACCGAATATGACAAACGAGCTCTTTTTGAGCAAGGAATTAACTTCGTCTCTGTTCCAGCTGGAAAGAAAAGAATGTATTCATCCGTAAAAAACTTTTTTGATATTTTCAAAATGGGAATTGGAGTTTTGATTGGAATCGTAAAGATGTTTTTTATTTTCCCGGATGTTGTTTTTGCCAAAGGGGGATATGCTAGTTACCCAGCGCTTTTTGCTGCTAGAGTTTTTGGAATTCCAATTGTAATTCATGAGTCAGACGCTGCTCCGGGAAGAGTAAATGTTTGGGCGGGAAAGTTTGCTGACAGAATAGCCATTTCCTATCCAGAAGCTATTGATTATTTCGAAAAGAAAGATCATGTTGCCTGGACTGGTCAGCCCGTTAGAACTTCAATTCAAAAAGCCGACAGAAAAGATTCTATGAATTATCTTGGGTTTGATGAATCAGTTCCAACTATTTTAATTTTGGGCGGATCTCAAGGTGCCGACATGATAAACAATGTTGTACTCGACTGTCTTCTCGACTTGCTTCCAGAAGTTCAGATAATTCACCAAACAGGAGAAAAACATTATGAAGATGTAAAAGGTAGAGCTAATATGGCGCTCAGCGGAAATCCTTTCGCTTCTCGTTACCGTTCTTTTGCATTTCTAAATCCAGTTGGAATGCGAATGTCAGCCGGAGGAGCCAATCTAGTTGTTACCCGTGCAGGGTCAACTCTTTTTGAGATTGCAGGTTGGGGAATCCCGGCTGTTGTTGTTCCTTTCGCGGTATCTAACAATGATCACTCAAGAAAAAATGCTTATAGTTATGCCAGAGCCGGAGCGGGGATAGTTGTGGAAGAGGGAAATCTGACAAAGTCAGTTTTTCTGCAAGCCATTTTTGAAGTAATAAAAAATCCAGCAAAAGCACAAGAGATGAGTGAGAAAGCCAAGGCTTTCCTAAAGCCGGGAGCAAGTGAATTGATTGCGAGAGAGATAATTCACATTGCAGAAAGCCATGAAAAATAAATTCAAAAATAAATTTCTAGTTGTTTCTCTAATTGCTTTATCAGTATTCTTTGTTGGAAAAAACTTCGCAAGAGGGGAGTCAGTAATAGAAATTCTCCAAGGTAAAATTGAAAATAATACAAATGAAATTTCCAAGATCGAAGCTGAGATAAAGGCCTATCAAGAACAACTCAATACTGTTTCTGGTCAAGCTCATACATTATCTAATGCGGTCAAAGAATTAGATTTGAGTCGAAAGAAACTGTCTGCCGAAATATCCCTGACTGAAAAGAAGATAACTGAAAAAAATAATAAAATTTATTCTCTTTCTGGAGAAATTTCGACAAAAGATGTTCTCCTTGATCAGAACAAAAAAGCTTTTGCAAAAAGTATTGCGAAAATTGATAGAATCGAACAACAGCCAATTGTTCATCTTATACTTGGACACGAAAAAATCTCTGAAGCTCTCGGACAAATAGATTCGTTGAAGAGCTTGCAAGCTTCTCTTAAAGACAACGCAACAGAAGTTTTTAGTGTTAGAGAAGATTTGAAAGAGACAAAAACTTCTGAAGAAAAATTAAAAAATGAATTAGTCTTTTTGAAATCAGAGCTTCAAGACCAGCAAAAAATTCTTGATGGAAATGCTGCGGAGAAAAAGCGACTTCTGGATTCAACCAAGAACCAAGAGGCTTTGTATAAAAAAGCTTTGGCAGAAAAAGAGGCTCTAAAAAATGCTTTTGAAGCTGAAATCCAAAGCTATGAATCTCAACTTAGTTATGTGTTAAATCCGAACAGTATTCCAGCCCCTGGGTCAGCTCCTCTTTCTTGGCCACTTTCGAGCGTCATAATCACTCAAGCCTTCGGAAAAACAGCAGATTCTGGCCGTTTATACGCCTCTGGAAGCCACAGTGGAGTAGACATGGGTGCCAGTGTCGGAACGCCGGTTTATGCAATGGCAGACGGGGTTGTTGGGGGTACCGGAGACACTGACCTTGCATGTCGCGGAGCCTCTTTCGGTAAATGGATTCTTATAAAATACGACAATAATTTGGCTAGCACTTACGGACACTTATCGCTCATAAAGGTCACATCTGGACAAAGAGTTAAAAGGGGAGAGCTTGTAGGTTACAGTGGTAATACAGGGCATTCTACGGGCCCACACTTGCACACTAGTCTTTACCCAGCAGACGCGGTGGACGTCTCACCGAAGGAGAGTATTGCCTGTAAGGGTAAGATTTTGAATCAGCCAACAGCTGCTACAACTGCCTATCTTGATCCTCTCCAATATATGCCAAGAGCAACTTCAGGGATGTTCAAGGCCGGAGTGAGTTATAAATACTAATAAAAAGAGCTTTAAAACAGACCCATTGACTTTCGGGTCTTTTTTGTGTTTTAATAATAAAAATTTTGTTTTATGAAAAAAGAATTAAATGAGTTAACAGAAAGTCAGGCAAGAAAGATTGCTGATCTTATTGCCGGAAGGAAATTTGTATCTTTCAGTTGTGACAAAACAGTTTTGGAAACAGATGGGTTTTTTCGGGCTTGTATTACACTGGATGAACACTTTAGGGTTTTTATCTTTAGTAGTGGAAATGTTTTTTTAATGGGACGTGGAAATAGTTTAGAGCCATTAAACGCAATGCTTATAACAGATTACCTTCGAAGTGAAGGTTTTAATCTACCGAATCAATTTGATAAAAACGTTACTGTTAATGATGAGAATAGAATTGAGATGATTAAGAGTTATTTCAAAAATATGTCCGAAGAAAAATTAGCAGAATTTACTGAAATTGCAGAAAAATATTCTGACGCTGGTCCAACGGTAGAAGAATACTTTTATAATTTGTCGGGAAATTATCCTACAAGTGACTTATCTAAATTAACTTCAGGAAAAATTATGACTACTATCGACATGACTTTTTCTTGTGAAAAATTTCATGGGATTAAGTTAATAGATGACCCAAACTTCAACTTCAATTTAATTGAAGTTGTGGAAGCAACTGAGCACCCCTTAAAAAAGGTGGAAGAGGGAATCAGGGTTTATAGAGTTGAGGCTGGAAGGGGTTGTTTTACTTTAATTAGACAAGATTCAAGTTTTGACCAAATTGAAGTAAAACTTGGTGATACAATCCTAATTAAAGCTGGAGATTCTTATAAGTATGAAGGAAATAATTTAAAACTTTTTGAAGTTAACATCAAGTATCCTTAAAAGTATTTAATTGAAGAATATAGTAGACCGCACTTAAATGGGCGGTTTTTGTTTGCCCAGCTTTATATCTATAAATATGTCGCAAAAGGTATATTGTGCGACTCTTATATAAAATATAACCTTCTATTCCCTCAATATAATTTAGCTCAGTTATATCTTTATCTTTTTTATATCTTTTACAACAATCCACGCCGATCCATTACCAAATCCACTTTTGTTTATTTTGAATGGCTTGGACACCTTTTCGGGATTTGTTAGTTTAATCAAAATTCCATATCGAGGTACTCTCCCCCATTTCTTTGGATTTGACTCAATTAAGCAAATATCTTTTCCATATTTTTTTATTACATTTTTTATTTCAGAAATATTTTTGAATTCAAATTGTAGAACTTCGGATACTGTAGCCTTTAATTCGATTAATCCACTGGAGTTTTTGAAGTAGATTACATCTTTAAGTGCCACCTTATTCCAAGGAACTATTTTTGACCTATACCATCTTGATTCAATGATTTTTTCTCCTGTTAAAATCTTAGGAATTAATCCCCAAGATTTTTTCATTATTGCAACATGGTGCATAGTTTAAAAATTACAATTTGATGCTGGGCCGTAGCCTGCATTTTCAGCGCTTTCTATATCTGAAAACCAGATTCTATTTTCTTCTTTTATTCGGTCTGCCGATTTACAGCCAACAGGATAATATTTTGTGCCACTTCGGCTGGCTAGGTACTTTCCGAGGGTTTTTCCATCAATTGTAAGGTCGCTATTTTGAATTGAATCGAGGGGAATGATATTTCCACTGATTAGGACCTCTGGACTAGAGATCGGCCTTTTGAGGGCAAAATAAGAGGCTAAAAGGCCAATACCTAGGCCTATAAATAGCCCAGATATAAGCTTTTTGTTTGTTTTTAAGGCTTTTTCCATATATCTAGAATTTCCTCTTTTTTACCCCTTGCAAAACAAGGGATTTTCCTGTATATTACTAGGACTTAAATTAATTATATCATTTTTGTATGGCACATAGAAAAGCCGGTGGAACAGCTTCAAACCTTAAAGATTCAAACCCAAAGTATCTTGGGGTTAAGAAATATGACGGAGAAGCTGTAATAGCTGGGAACATTATAATAAGACAAAGAGGATCTAGATACCTAGCGGGTAAGGGTGTTCGTCTTGGAAAGGACCACACTGTATACGCTGTTGTTGACGGAAAAGTTAAATTCACAAATGCACGAAAGATAAACTTTGATGGAACAACTTCTGTAAAGAAAAAAGTTAACGTTCTCTAATTAACAAAAATCCCCGACCAAAAGTCGGGGTTTTTTGTTTGCTGGGTTTTTTAGTCTACAATCTCTACAATCATTTTTACTTGGAAACCTTTTGCTTTTCCAGAAATTTTTATTTCGTGTTCACCTCTTGTTTTCAGGTGCTCATCGAGCAGGATATTTTCTTCATGTAGTTCGATGCCATAAGCTGACTTTATTCCGTCTATAATATTTTCTTTTCTAACTTGAGCAAAAAGGTGTCCTTCTTTGTTTGACTTAGAATTTATTATTATCTTTTTACCAGCCAGGCTCTTTATTGTGTCTTCTTCTAGTTTTCCTGTTATAAATTTGTGCTGAGCTTTTTCCTCGATCTCTTTCTTGATTCTGTTTGCGTCAGAACTACCTTCTTTGGCGGCTAGTTTCTTGGGGATTAGAAAATTAAGAGCGTATCCGTCTCCAACTTCTTTCGTTTCTCCCTTTCTTCCGATCTTTTGGATGTCTTTCAGTAGAGTTACTTTCATCTGATTTTTAGTTATCTTTTAAAAACTTCACGGCGTCTTCCAGTTGACTGTCTATCTCGCCGTTATCTTTTATATACTCTGATATTACGTCTGGTTCAAGTCCGGCTTCACTGAAAGAAGTTCCATTTGGTGTATACCATTTTGCAACTGTTATTTTTATAGATGTTTCTGCAGAGACATCAATCAATTCTTGGACGGACCCTTTACCGAAAGTCGTCTTTCCAACAATTGTTGCAATATCGTAGTCCTTGAGAGCTCCAGCTAGAATCTCTGAAGCAGAGGCGCTTCCTTCGTCTACAAGTACTACCATTTGGAATTCTTTTCCTGCTAAGTCACCATAACCTCTACTTCTGTAAAACTTTTCCTCATGGAGAGGTCCATATTTCTCACTAACAACCACTTCTCCTTTTGGAATAAAATAGCTTGCAATTGAAACTGCTGAGTCGAGATATCCTCCAGGGTTTCCTCTCAAATCTATTATTAGATTTTTGTATTCAGAATTTTTTGCAAAGTTTTTTATTTCTCTTTCAAACTCCCCCGCGCTCCTCGCATTGAAATTGTAAAGAGAAATTATAAAAGTGTCACCATTTCTAACCTCTGTTTCTATTGTTGGAATGTTTATTGTGTCTCTCTTTATTTTAACTTCATAAAACCCAAAAGAATCTTTTGGGTTTATTGTTAGGGTCACTTCAGTCCCCTTCTCCCCTCTTATTCTGTCTATAGCTTCTTCTACTGTCATCTTTTCTGTGGATTCTCCATTTATTTCCAAAATTCTGTCGCCAGATTTTAGTCCAGCTTTTTCAGCTGGAGATTCTTTCAAAGGAGAAACGACAGTTAGAACATCATTAACTTTATCTATTTCTGCTCCTATTCCACTAAAGGTCCCACCAATTAGCTCTTGAAAATCATTTGATTCTTCGGGTGGATAAAAACTTGAATAAGGATCTCCACTTCCTGCAACAAGGCCTCCGATTGCCCCCCACAGTCTCTCTTCTGTTGTATAGTCTGCGCTGTCGGGGTATTTTTGGTCAATCAAATCCCAAACCTCCCAAAAGCTTTCTATGTTTGGCCTATTGTTTTCAGCAGCCCCGATCTCCTTAGTGTTTCCTACCAGAAATCCAACTGAAAACAAAACAAAGCCAAATATTACAGCTGGAATTACTAAACTCTTATTATTTTTTTCTGGGGGTGTATCCATTTGTTTTTAATTATATCACTCAGTTTCCTTCTTCAGTGCTCCCTCTGTGTAAGTGTTAGAAGGATCCCAAATCATCCAGCTGTCGATTCCTAGGTCGTCGAGTGCTGTTATCTGGGCCCTTACCATCTCTGCTGTATAAGTGGCTCCAAGATTGAAGTCTTGTATCCAAGGACGAAGACTGTCCCTGGTTAATCCCATTGCCTCGGCTCTTGTTATTGCCGGTCCCATAGATAGTTTTATTACATCGTATGGATGGTCTGCCGGGTTTGAAAAATTATTCCAACCATCTGGATAGTGTGAAGGATAAACCATTGGTGCAACGAAGTTGAAGTTTGCGAGTCCGTGTTCTAGTAGTTGTCCAATTCCAAGATCATCTTTGTTTGTTGTGACCATTCCGAAAAAATCGGCAGATATTGGAATGTCTTGTAAAGCAAATCTCATTTTTAGAAACTCGAAATATCCACGCATAACTTCACTTTTGACTTTTCCTTCACTGTGAGGGAAATAAATGTCACGCATATTTCCGTCAGAAGGAAAACGAATGTAATCGTAATTTATTTCATCAAATCCTCTAGCGTAAGCCTCTTCTGCGATAAGGGCTGAGTATTCCCAAACCTCTTCTGCTCCAGCGTCTAACCAGCTTATTCCTTTGTCATCTTTCCAAACAAGATCTTTGTTGCTGGCTGTTTTCACCGCATATTCAGGGTGAGTTTTTGTCATGTGAGGATCTTGGAAGACGGCTACTCTACCAATTACATAAATATTTTTACTATGAAGCTCTTCAATTAGTTCATCAATATCAGAAATTCTTTTCTCGCTTGATCCATAAGCGAGTAGAGTCCCGTTTTTTGGAGTGAAAGATATTTTACCAGTGTAGTCTTTTACATCAATTACGAGAGCATTTACTTCAGTTTGTTCTACTAGAAGGATTACCTTGTCTCGGATGCTTTTTGTTCCAGCAACCCAGCTAGACATATAGATTGCTTTTACTGCTTCAGGAGTTTCTATATGAGAGACGACAATTTTTTCCTCTGGAATAACCGCTTCCTCTACTGACTTTTCTTTTATCTCGTCTCCCTGAGTATAGGATTCAGCTGTCATTTTTGGAATATAAAAATAAGCAAAAAGAGCTATCAACAAAGAAACAATTATAGAAAAAACTATAATAGTGCTACCGCCCTTTCTGTTTAGAAAGCTATTTGTTATCTTCTTTATTTTTTCCAAAGACATGCCAGGTATTTTTCTTGTAATTTCTTCTCATCATGTATGAATTAAAAATAAGGAATGCCCCGATGACTACAATAAAAAGATTTTTCCAAGAAGAAGGAAAACCGAGTATCGGCAATATAACTAAAAATATTCCTAGAAGAAAAAATAATCTTGGCTTTTTCATAAGTCTTATTATAACCCCCAGGATATTTTTTTCAAAATTTATTGTTTTTTGATTATTACAACGAATTCACCCTTCATTTTTTCTGGAGTATTTTTGAAAATATCTAGTAGTTCCTCAGCTGTTCCTTCTAAGAATTCTTCAAAATGTTTTGTGAGCTCGCGAGCCAGGATTATTTTCTTATTGTTGTTTACAGATTTTATCTCTAGCAGAAGTTTCTCTATTCTATGAGTTGATTCATAAAATATTACAGTCCTGTCCATATTTAAGGCTTCTTCGGTTTTTGTTTTTCGGCCCTTTTTGTGAGGCATGAACCCTAAGAATACAAACTCACTTGTATCAACCCCAGAGGCTGAGATCGCACTTATCAAAGCAGAAGCTCCAGGAATTGGAGATACTGTTTCGTGACCGAATTCTTCGATCACCTTTTTTATAAGCATTACCCCAGGATCAGAAATACCAGGAGTTCCTGCATCTGTGATTAAGGCAAGACTTTCCCCTTTTTCTAATCGAGACAATATTTCATTCTCTTTATTTTCTCCACTGTGAGTGTGGTAACTTTTTCTTGGAGTATCTATTTCATAATACTTGAGAAGAATTCCAGAAGTTCTAGTGTCTTCGCAATAAACACAATCCACTTCTTTCAATATACGAATAGCCCGAAGCGTCATATCTTCAAGGTTTCCAATTGGAGTTGCAACAATATATAGTTTTCCAGAGTTCTGCATTTTGTGGGTGACATAGGAATCGGACCTATGACCTCTGTCTTATCAGGACAGCGTTCTACCACTGAACTAGTCACCCAAGTCCCTAGAATATACCAGAAGAATAAGGTTTTTTCAAGGGTTTATTGCGTTTTAGTCTTATGGGTATATAATTTGTAAAAATTGAAGATTATGTTAAATGAAGCACAAAAACAGGTTGATGCGTGGGTAAAACAATTCAAGATTGGATATTTTCCTATTCTGAATCAACATGCAGTTCTAACTGAAGAAGTTGGAGAATTGGCAAGAGAAATAAATCATAAGACCGGAGTAAAACTCAAAAAACCTGGTGAGAAAGAGAATTCTATATCTGATGAGTTAGCAGATATATTGTTTACAATTTTCTGTATTGCCAATACAGAAGGAATTGATCTTGATGAGGCGTTCAGAAAGACAATGGATAAAAAATATGGTCGTGATAATGACCGATTTGAAAGAAAAGATTCTGATAAATAATTAGTTGAGGTAAACAAAAAGCCGGATTAAATCCCGGCGTTTTTTAATGTATTCAAAATATCTTCTGTAATACGTTGGATGATCGGATTACGACCCAGATTTTCTAAAGTGTTTTCTTTGTACCAGGTTTTACCATTCTGACATAAAGAAAATATCTTCACTTCTTCCTTTTTAGAAAAATTAATCACAACTGGTGGATGCCAGTTGTACCCAATTCTTTCCGCGAGCAAATACATGCTGTCATCTTTTCCAAGAGGACAAATTGAAATACTCATTCCTGTTTCGTTAGCCGTGAGTAAGCCAGTCACTCGTGGCCAATTTTTAATTGGCGTCAGAATGTTCTGTGTTGGATTTGATATTGTTAATATCAAATCATTCTTTTTAGGATCTGGGCTCGTGTCAATTGTTAAATTAATTTTTGTCGTTTTGGTTAACGACTTATTAATTATAAGAAAATGTTCCGTAAGCACTTCCAGTGCTTTTTTTGCTGAATCAGATGTCCGCCAACCGATTGTTGGGTTAAGAAGGGTTGCTGTATTATTCATAAAAAACAATTTTTATGACTATACCAAATATTCAGCTTTTGTCAAAGCAGACTCTAGGTTATTCTTCGTCGCTATCCCCCACTTCTCCTCGTTCGATGGCGTCTAGTATTTTTGTTATATTTCCAAGCATAATCCCAGGGATGTTGGACCAGGATTGTTTTATTCTATGATCGGTAATTCTGTCTTGTGGGAAGTTGTAAGTTCTTATTTTCTCACTTCTGTCCCCTGTCCCTATCTGGTTTTTTCTTTCATCAGAGAATTTCTTTGCCTCTTCCTCTTCTTTCATTTGCTGAAGCTTTGCCTGTAATATCTGCATTGCTCGCTCTCTATTTCCGAGCTGGGTTCTTTCAGATGTACAACGAACATCAATTCCTGTTGGTTTGTGTATTAGTCTTACCGCTGTTTCAACTTTGTTAACATTCTGCCCTCCTGCTCCACCGCTCCGAGAATACTCCATGTCAATGTCAGCCGGATTTATTTCCATCTTTACTTTTTTGCGAATTGGAAGAACTGCAACAGATGATGTTGAAGTGTGGATCCTTCCATTTTTTTCTGTATCTGGAACTCTCTGAACTCGATGAACCCCTGTTTCGTATCTTAGTCGTTTGTATACATCGATTCCTTTTATCTCAAAAACAGCTTCTTTGTATCCTCCAACATCACTTTCAGATTCAGAAAGTCTCTTTACTCCCCAACCCATTTGGTTTGCATATCCGATGTACATTCCAGCAAGTTCAGCTGCAAAAAGTGAAGCCTCATCTCCTCCAGCTCCAGCTCTAACTTCAAGAAGTATCTCATTAGGAAATTCTTCTTCGGCCTTTTCACTTTCAAGAATTGCTTTTATTTGATCTCCAATTATTTTTTTAGTATTTTCTAGACTTGCGAGTTCTTCTTTTGCCATCTCGGCCATTTCAGCGTCTGTTTCAGAAAGCGTTCTAGTTTCTTCTATATTTTTAATAATCTTCTCAAGCTCGCTTGCTAGGTAGAAAGTTTTTGGATTCTCTTTTAATTCTTTTATGTTTAGTTCTTCCATAAATTTAAATTAGGAAATGAAAAAACGCCTTTACTTGGCGCTTTTTCGCTTTCAGTAGTTAACTCTTTTTTGACGCTGCTTGTCGCTTCTTGAATCGGTCTACTCGTCCTGCTGTGTCTAGGGTCTTTTCTTTTCCTGTAAAGAATGGGTGACAATTGCTACAAACTTCGTTTTTTATGTCTTCTTTTGTTGATCCAACAGTAAAAGACGCTCCGCAAGAGCAAGAAACCTTGGCTTTATCGTAATATGTTGGGTGTATGTCTGCTTTCATTAGGTAAATAATATAGCACAGGTTTATAGGCCTTGCAATGGGTCAATCATGGTCTCCTGTATTGAGGTAGCCTTGGCCATAACGGAGTTACCGTAGAAGGTATTTGGGGGTGATTTAGTGTCACAAATTCGTCCAGAGTAGTATTTACAGGCCGCATTCTTCTCTG
This sequence comes from uncultured Candidatus Saccharibacteria bacterium, assembly GCA_964478575.1. Lineage (GTDB taxonomy): Bacteria > Patescibacteriota > Minisyncoccia > Phycocordibacterales > UBA9973 > JAGOTH01. The sequence continues at coordinate 24,076 of CAYZIU010000002.1, forward strand.
CTGTATAAGTTGCAGCTCCCGCTCCAAGATCAGATAGATAGATTGCTGAGGCCATAAAGGCATGCTCTGGATTCCATGGATCAGCCATTTTTACTCCAACAGCACTAGCTGTTCTTGCTTTTATAATTGCCCATGTTGAAGGTATGAACTGAGAAGGACCCATTGCTCCACCGTATCCAAGTCCTGCAATTGGACAAGAGACTCTTGTTGCATAGGGATCTCTTCCAAGGTCCTTTGTGATGGTTAGGAATGGTCCAACATCTCGAGTTGGCTTCATCACATTTGCGATTGTGTTTCCAGAAGTTATTCCCACTCCACTTCCAGTAATAGGATCTTTCAAGTAACAAGAACCTAGATTTTTCCCGAGGTTTGTTTCTTGTGTCAAAATAGCCAAAAGGAAAGCTGGGCGAACTCCTGTCTTTGCGCTAGCTGCTTCCGCATAAGCTAGAGCATCTCCGAATGGAATAGCTGAGCTGTCTCTTAGAGAAAAGAGCGCGCTTCTTATTTGAGCTGCCTTTGCTTTTCGTTCTGCCAGAAGTTGTTCATAAGTTTTTTCTTTGCTTTTACTTACAGATAGAAGTTTTTGTTTTTCATCTTCTGTCAGTTCCACTTTTCGCTTCGCAGACTCAAGGGCTTGCTTTGCATCCATCTCCAATTCTTCTTTTGTCTTTAGTTGCTGTCTTTGTTTTTCTGTTTCAATTCTTGTTCCTCTAATTTCTTCAATGTTTGCTTTTACAGATTTCTTGATTGCATCGAAGGAGTCAATGTCTCGATAAAATTCTGAAAGTGTTGAATTAGATAGGACAAGATGAACAACTGGTGTTTGGTCTATCTCATTTGTTTTTCGAATCAATTGAGCCAGAGAATCCTTGGTTCTGTTTATTGTCTGATCCAGTTCTCCTATGTGAGAATTTTTTTCGTTTATTTCATCTTGAAGCTTTGAAATCGTCAAATTTTTGGACTTTATATCCAATTTAGTTTTTTCTATTTGAGTTGTTAGAACCTTAATGTCTCTTGAGATGCTGGCTGTTTCTCCCTTTTGTCCCGCTAGAACTCTTTCTTTTTCGGCAATTTCAGCCTCAAGCTTTGCAAGTTCTGCCTCAAGAGCGGCCTTTTGGGCGTCAACACTAGAGATGGTAGTTTCCGCTCGCACAAAAACTCTCTCGCTTATAAAAAACGAAAATCCTACTACCATTATTATTCCAAGTAGAGCTACAAAATATTTTTGAACTCTTTTTTTCATTTAAATTTTTATTCTTCAGCTGGCACTTCGTCCTCTTTCTTCTTTCCCTTTTCCTCTACTTCTATTTTTGTAAGGTCAATTGGAGTTGTTTCTTCAGTTTCTTCTTTCATTGCCGCGATCATCACTATAGTTTCCTCAAGTTCGTCAAGGATAGTAACTCCTTTTGGAACCTTGATATCACTTACAGAGATTTTGTCGTCAATATTTTGAAGTCCTGAGATATCAACTTCGATTTCGTGTGGGAGGTCTCCAGGGAGAGCAGAAACTTTTACTTCATGTAGAGCTTTGACTAGAACACCAGTTCCGCTTTTTACAGCAGGACTTTCTCCAATAAAAGAGACTGGAATGTCTACTTCTACAGGTTTGTTCATATCAACTATTCTGAAGTCTATATGGATTGGGGTATTTTTAATTGGGTCATATTGAACCTCGCTGATCAGAGCTGGAGAAGATCCATTCTCTGTTTCAATACTGATAGTTCCTGACTCACCTACCTCTTTCCATGTTTTTTGAAAAGCCACTTTTTCTACTGATAAAGGTGTTGATTCGACTCCTTTTCCAAATAAAACAGCCGGAATAAGTCCGTTTTTTCTTACTTCTTGAAGGGAATCCTTAACATTTCTGATTTTTGCTTGAAGTTTATTCATTGGTAAAGTATATGTAAAATAACGCTGAAAGTCAATTTTTGTGACAAAAAACTCGTTTTTATGAAGAATGAGAAGTTCCAATCTTCGGCTCTATTATGTGGCTCTCGAGATATTCAAAAGTCGTCCCTACTTTCTTGTTTGGGTTGAAGATATTCTGAGGGTCACAGGTGGTTTTTATTGTTTGGAAAATTTTAAGCATTTCGTCTTCAAACATATAAGACATAAATGGAGTTCTTATGATTCCGTCTCCGTGTTCTCCAGTGATTGAGCCTTGATATTCTCTGACAAGAGCATAAACCTGTGCAGAAAGACTCATTATAATCTTTTTTGTTTCTGGATCGTTAAAGTTCATAAGTGGAATTATGTGAAAATTTCCATTTCCGGCGTGGCCTGCAATTGTGTAAAGCAGTTTGTCGTATTTTTTTAGAATTTCATTTATTTTTGGTAAAAACAAAGGCATGCTTTCAACTGGAATAACGAAGTCATCAATGAATGGAGCTGTTCTTCTGTCGCCAGAATGTTTTCGGAGTAACGCAAAGCTGTCCCGTCGCATGCTCCAGTACTTATCTGCTTCGCGCTTGTTTCTTGTTATCCGGAAGTTCAATTTAAAAGGAGATAGTCTCTTTTTTAAGTCTACGCACATCGCATTTACTGTTTTTTCATTCTCTCCATCGTATTCAACCAACAAAATGAGTTTTGGTACTCCTCCTCGAATTGCCATTATAAATTCCGGGATAAAAGATAGTCCAAAAAAGATTGTTCCGAGTATTCCCTTTTGTTTTATGAAGTCAAAGAAAAATTTTATAGCTAAATTGAATGTTGTGTCATCATACGACTCTATCGTTAGCGGGTTAGTGTCATCGGTTTTGTCTATTATGTTTGCAAGATTGTCTAGGTCTTTTAAAAATATTACACAGGATTTTGAATAAGGTTGAGGTTTAATTAATTCGAATTCTATCTCAGTTACAATACCGAGTGTTCCTTGGGCTCCGATTATTAAATTAGTAAAATTAAATTCAAAAAAGTCTCCTTCTTCTTTTACTAAATCCCAAATTTTATAGCCAGAAGAATTTTTGGAAACAATCGGAGTGTTTCTGTCTATCAGATTTTTGTTATCTCTCCACAGTTCGAAAAGTGTTTTATAGAGTTCTCCTAATTTACCTGGCTTTGCAATTTCGTTATAGTAGTCGTTTCTATTTATTTTTCCAATTTGATAAATTTCTCCGTCAGATAGAACAATTCGAAGACTTCTAACGTAGTTGTCTGTTTTTCCGAATCGTAGACTCAGTTCTCCCCCTGAATTATTCCCTATCATTCCACCCAGTGCGTTTATTGATTTAGACGCAGTATATGACGGTAGAAGTAAGTTTTTTTCCAGTGTTTCTTTTTCAAAATCTCTATAGAAACATCCCGGCATTGCTCTTCCTATTCCTGATATTTGAACTTCCTTTTCTTTCTTACCAATCTTTATCTTTTTTTGATAAGGCTCAACTTTTTTTATCTCGAGAATTTGGTTCATGTATCTAGTTGTGTCCAAAATAATGGACTCCCCGAGTGGTCCGCCAGACATACAAGTTCCCGCCGCGCGAACGGTGATTGATAATTCTGGGAATCTTTGTTTGTTTTCTTTTACCCACTTAACAATATTTTTTATATCAGACTCATCTTTTGGATAAACGATGCACGCAGGTTTTACTTCAAAAATACTAGCATCATGGCTATACCGAAAAAGAGACTCTTCCGTTGTGTCCATATCCCCTCTTATTATCTTTTTTAGTTCTTCTACAAACATTTATTTTAGAGAAAAAAGCTTGAGTCTCTCTGTTACAACTTTCTGCATGCCCAGCTCTCCTTGTTTTAGGATTTTGTAAGGAGTTGTCTCGTCAGGATTTTCGGCAAGGAAAAGTTTTATTGCTTTTGTGTAAGCAACTCGTAGTTCTGTGTTTATGTGGATCACTCTAATTCCGGCTTTTATTGCGGAGCGGAAATCTTCATCACTAATTCCAGATCCTCCGTGAAGAACAAGCGGAACACTTGATGCTTCGTTTAAGCTCGCAATTCTTTCTATATCCAGAGCTGGATTTCCCCCCTTAATCATTCCGTGAATATTTCCAACTGATGGAGCAAGTAGATCAATTCCTGTTTCATAAATAAAATTTTTAGCCTCTTCAGAATTTGTCATTGTGGCACTTGAGACTCCTTCTGGGATTGCGTCAATAATTTTTGAAGATTTTCCAATAAATCCGATCTCTCCTTCCACCAGAGTTTTCCCTCCCTTTTCTTTTGCATACTCAACTACCTTCTTTGTTAGAGCGACATTCTCTTCAAAAGGAAGATTGGCTCCATCAACTATAACCATCTCATATCCGTTATCAATGGCTTCTTTCACTTTTTCGAAGCTGTAGTGATGATCGGCGTTTAGAAAAATTGGAATTCCAAGTTCTTCTCGGAAATTTCTTACAGTATCAACTGCGTTTTGAAGTCCAACGAAGTCTTCCTCTCCCTCTGAAACTCCAACCAGAACGGGAACTCCTAATTCCTTGGCGGCGTTTGCTATTGCCCGAAGTCCGTCTAGACTTGAAAAATTAAAGTGACCAAGTGCGACCTGATTTTCTTCCGCCCAAGCCAAAGCTTCTTTTATAGTTTTCATATGTTTTTATTATACCAAAAAATAAAAAAGCGCCTCTATGGGCGCAATTCCTCTATGCATTTCTTGGCTTCTTCAACATTTTTAATGAATGCAGATAAAGATAACTTTATCTGCTCTTCTAATAATTTTAGTTTTGGTTCTGTCATTTCCTTCGGTTGGTAAAAGAATACCGCCGATAGAAGGGTTTTTAAATTTTCAAAAGCCGGAAGAAACTTAAATAATTCTGGAAGAATGTCAGTAGGCAATTTTTCTTCTTTTAAGAACTTGGCTTTTTTGATGTCTATTCCAAAAACCTCTTTTAATTCAAGGTTTGTTTTAACAAGCGTTTCTTTGTCGCCTCTTATTCCCTCCGCTATTGTTTTAAGCTTCTCTACATCTATTTTTTTTACAATCTTTGAGAGAAGAAGTATAACTCTCACTTTTTCAAATTCCTTTAGTCTGTATCCAGTCATGTTTTAAAGATTTTATTTTGAAATAACTTTTCTAATCGTCAACGATACTACACTCTTATCTTTTTTTCAAGGTGTGATATTATTTTCATATGGAAAAAGAACTAGATTTTGTCGCCGTCGGCGATGTTGTAACCGAGCCTTTTATTCGTCTAAAAGACGCCTCTACTCATTGTAAGATAGACCAAAGTGCCTGCGAATTGTGTGTTCGTTTCGGAGATAAGGTTCCTTATGAGTCTGTGGAAGTTTTGCGTGCTGTGGGAAACTCCGCAAATGCGGCCGTTTGTGCTTCAAGGCTTGGATTAAAAACAGCTCTAATATCTGATATTGGAGACGACGAGATTGGTAAGGGAGATATTGAAGAATTAAAGATAAATAATGTAATAACAGATTATATTCATACTCACCCTGGCCTTCCTTCAAACTATCACTATGTGCTCTGGTATGACGTTGAAAGAACAATTCTCGTTAGACATACAGAATTTCCTTATCAATTCCCTCTTGACCTTCCAAAAACAAAATGGCTTTATTTAAGCTCTCTAGCTTCAAATTCAGAACAATACCACAAACAAATAATGTTGTTTTTGGAAAGAAATCCAGAGACGAAGTTGGCTTTTCAACCAGGAACATTTCAAATGAAGCTTGGAAAAGAAAAATTGGCTGAAGTATATAAAAGATCTGAAATTATTTTTTGTAATGTTGAAGAGGCAAACAGGATTCTTGGAGACAATGAAAAAGATGTAAAAATTTTGCTTAGAAAAATGAAAGAACTTGGTTCTTCTATTATTGTTATAACTGATGGAATAAAAGGCGCTTATGCATACGACGGACAGAACTTTTTGTTTATGCCAGTGTATCCACATTCACCTTACGAAAGAACTGGTGCGGGAGACGCCTTTGCTTCAACTATAACGGCTTGTCTTGCTAGAGGAATGACTCTAGAGGAGGCTCTAAAATGGGCTCCTATAAATTCAATGTCTGTGGTACAATACGTAGGAGCACAGAAGGGGCTTTTGACTGAAGAGAAGATAAAAGAATTTTTGACTAAAGCGCCGGCAGACTATATCCCTTCAACTCTAATATAAATAAAATTTTAAAAATTTAACTTTTACTAATGCCAGGAATGTCAGAAAAACTTAATAGTTTCGGAAATGAAGAAGAAATAAAAAGGGTTTACGAAAATAAGCCAGATTTGGAAGTATCTAATCGCGATGATGATTTGGAAGAGTCTATTGCAGTTGATAATTTAATGAAAGGAAAAGAAGCGTTGATTGTTTCTCGACCTGAATCAAAAAATATAAATTTTGGTGAGAAAATAATGCTAAATGAGTATGGAGAGAGACAAAAACAGGTTCTAAGTTCTCTTTATGCAGAACTATCTGATCTTGTTACGGCTTTAAAAACCGAAAACTATCCTAAAGATAAATTAAAAGGAAAAGCTGAAGAGGTGGCAGACCTTTTATCTCAATGTGATACCAACCTTTCAATTCAAGCTGGACATCACTATAGAGAAAGAACAACTATGGATGTAGAAATTCCTTTTCAAACCAATTCAGCTATTGCAGAAGATTTAAACAAAGTCCTAGCCAAAGATCCAGAAGATTTCTTACCAGAAGACTATGCTTCTTTGGACAAGCTGGAGACAGTTGTTTATGGAGCACAGATGCAATTCTCTAAATTCTTAGAAAAACAATCACAAGAAAATTAAAAACCCACAATCTCGTGGGTTTTTAATTTAGTTCACCAATCCTGTTATCTTCTGTCCGATGGCACTGAATATTACATCAAATGTCTCTATCAGTCCGTATTCTTGAACTGAATCTTTTATTGTCATCTTCCCTCCCCCTTCAATTGGGACGATCTTAACGTAGAAAACAAAAATAATAACTAGTAGTACAAAAATTATGTTCTTAATCATATTTGTTTATCCTAAAACTTTTTTAACTGCGTTTTTAATTCCTTCGACCCCGAGACCATAATGCTCGATTAATTCTTCGGGCTTTCCTGATTGACCAAACTTATCATCAATTCCAACCATTTTTATTTTAACAGGAAAGTTTTCACTGAGAAATTCTGAAACTGCACTTCCGAGTCCTCCAATCTTCTGGTGCTCTTCCACTGTTACAATCCTCTTTGTTTCTTTCGCTAATTTTAGGACTGCTTCTTTATCAAGCGGTTTGATTGTTGCGATATTTAGAACCTTGCTTTTTATTCCATTTTTTTCTAGCTCCCTCGCTGTCCTTATTGCTTTGTGGACCAGTGCCCCAGTTGCAATAATCCCAACATTTGGCATACCGTCTGATTCATAGAAAACCTGAGCTTTTCCTATCTCAAAGGGAGTTTCTTCGGTGGTCATTATAGCGGTCTTCTCTCGGGCCAAACGCAGGTATGCGGGCTTACCTAGTTTGGAGAGTAAAAGTGTTGCCTTGCGGGCTTCTATTGCGTCACAGGGTGAGATTATAATCATGTTCGGCATTACTCTCATTATCGCAATATCTTCAATTGCTTGATGGGTTCCACCGTCTGGTCCCACTGAAATTCCAGCGTGGCTCCCGACGACAATCACCGGTCTGTCATTGTATGCAATTGTGGTTCGAATTTGTTCCCAGTTTCGTCCAGGAGAGAACATTGCGTAACTAGAACAGAATGGAATTTTCCCCATTGCAGACATTCCACTGGCAACTGTTACAAGGTTTTGTTCGGCAACCCCAATTTCAACGAATCGATTAGGATACTTTTCTTTAAACTTCAACATTTGAGTTGATTCGGTAAGGTCCGCACAAAGAGCAACAACATTCTCGTTCTGATCTCCAGCCAAAACTAAACCTTCTCCGAAACCTTTTCGAATTGGAATTTGCTCAACGTCGTCGTTGAAGAGTTTTATATTTAATTTTAGTTTAGGATTAAGCATTATGATTTAATCTTTCTTCCTTTAAAATAATTTCTAAATAGTCTCGCTGTTGAGGTTAAAATCATAATTATTCCTATTGGGACCAAAAGAATAGACAAACCAACCATGCTAATGAATAAGTTTGTTAGCCAAGAAATTCCCCCAACTAACAATGCGATGCTGGGCATTAAGATTGGTGATGCCAGCAATATCAAGCCAATTACCATCATCCAGATTGCCCTACTTGAACTCTTTTTTATTTTATTTATTTCGTTTTCCATTTTATTGATGTTCACTCTTAATCTTTCCCCCCAGAGTTCGGAGCTCTTTTAATGCCATATCAGCCTGCTCTTTATTTGGTGGCATTCCGTGCCACTTATAATCTCGTTCGAATTCTTTCACTCCCTTTCCAGGGATTGTGTGAGCTATGATGACTGTTGGTTTTTCGAATATCGCTTTTGCTTTGTTTATTGCATTAGAAATTTCCTCAATATTGTGTCCATCAATCTCGATAACGCTCCAATTAAACGCTTCCCATTTTGCTCTTAGAGAATCAAGAGGCATTATGTCTTCGGTGTATCCGTCTATTTGAATATTGTTTCGGTCAACAATCGCCAGAAGGTTATTTAATTTTTCTTTTCCGGCCAGCATTATCGCTTCCCAGTTGTTTCCTTCGTTTAATTCCCCGTCTCCAAGAAGACAGTAAATAGTTTTTTCACTCTGGATGCCATTATCTATTCTGTCGGCCAGAGCCATTCCAACTGCCTGAGATAATCCTGCTCCTAGTGGACCGGAAGAAGTTTCAAGCCAAGGCATAAATTCACGATGAGGGTGACCTTGTAGACGAGAGCCAAATTTGCGTAGAGTTTTTAATTCTTCAACCGGCATGTATCCTGCGTGGGCCATTGTTGCGTAGTAAACTGGGCAAATGTGTCCGTTTGAAAGTATCAGTCGGTCGCGTTCTTCCCAGCTTGTGTTTTTCGGGTCGTGTTTTAGAGAGTGAAAAAAGAGTGTTGCAAAAATGTCGCTCATTCCGAGTGGTCCTGCAGTGTGTCCGCTTCCTGCTTCAAGCAACATCTCAATAATAGAAGTGCGTATATTATTTGCTTTCTCTTCAATTAGAGAAATCTTTTTTTCACTCAAATATTCCATTGGTTTAATTATAACTCTTTAGAATACAAAAACAATTTATATGTTTTCCAAATCTCTTATCGTTTCGATTATGTTTTTGGATTTCCAGATTGCGCTCCCTACGATTATTCTATCGGCACCGGCTTCTTTAAGAGACTTTGCGTTTTCCACATTTACTCCGCCATCAATTTGAATTTCTAGATCAGGATAAGCTTCTCGTAACTCTCTAACCTTGTCGATTACCTTCGTGTCAAAAGGAATTCCTTGTGAACCAACTTCATCAATTCCCATACATTGAACATAATCTATGTTGGACATAAATTTTTCGAGTTTGATTATTTCAGTGGTTGGTAGAATGGCCAGCCCAATTTCAATATTTTCTTTTGTATCTCTATCTATTCCAGAAAGAAACTCTGCAAAATCTGATTCTTCTTCACCGAGTTCTGCGTCGAGGTGAAAGGTAAGCCTTCCTGCACCGAGAGATGTGAATAATGCAAAGTTCTTACTCGCATCACGAACCATAAGATCGAGTTCATAGCTTATATCTTGCCAATAAGGAAGTCCGTCTTCTCCCTCCACTATTTGAGCCACATCCTCTTCCCCGCTTTCTGTCGAATAAGGCCAAGTTGGTTCTTTTGTATAAATTCCGTCACAGATATCAAGCTGAACTTCTTGCACTCCCATTTCATAAAGCTTCGCCACTTTTGTTTGGATGGCGAGTTTTGTTTTTTCCAAGATTCCAGGAATGGTTATCATTTAAAATTTTGAGATTCTTCTAATGTGTCGTTCATCTCCAGAAAAAGGAGTTTCAAGCCAGATTTT
>CAYZIU010000002.1:34007-39768 GCA_964478575.1 uncultured Candidatus Saccharibacteria bacterium
TGTCCAAGTTCTGCCAAAAAAGGCTTTAGCTTTTCTTTAAGCTCAAATCCGGCGTGGTCTGTTCCTAGGTATATTTTCATAATAATTTAGGCGGCCCTTTTTTCTTCTGTAATCTCATAATTTGGATTGTCTAAATCAGAATTTTTTTGTCTAAATTCCATTTCTTCTCCTATACTGTTTAAATTAGAGTTACGAAAACTTTTTCCATACCCTCCCTTTCCATCAGCTATGAATTCAAGTTCGTACTCAACACCTCCCTTCCTGTATTTTTTTACACCAAGGGTTGACCCAGATTCTGGAAACAGAAAGTCGTTTTCAGTTGTTGCGTTATTTGGTACTTGTTCGTTTTTTCGATTAAACATACTTTTTATTATATACCACCTCCAGACTTTATTTGAGAGCCTAGTTTAAGGATAAAGAAAAATTTAATTAAAAAAGAGACAAAAATAGTAAGAATAGAAGCATACAGTACCGTTAGGGATTTATCTACAAGATGTCTATTAGAAGAGATTTTAGCTGTGAGATAAAAAATTAAAAATACCCCAAAAATTAAGATCCCTAATTTATTTAAAATGAAAGAGATTATTAGTAAGCTAGACATATTTTATAAGTTATTTAATCATTACTTGGTTTTAACAGCATCCACCACCGGACATTTTTAATTGTATTCCCACCCAAACTAGAGCTAAAAGCATATATAGATATAGAACTACAAAGGGAAAAACCAAAACTGAAAAAGAAATTATAATTCCTCTATTTGATTTTCTAACCAAATTATCATCTAATTTATAACTAGCAAAAATTCTCATTAGCCCAAATACTACTAATCCAATGGCTCCGGTAACTGCTGGAATTAAGAAGAATGGTTGGCTAGGCATTTTTATATAGTTCTCCCTGTTTTAATTACGTGATCGACAAGTGTATAAGTGTACCCCATTTCGTTGTCATACCATCCCATCACCTTCACCAGATTTCCATCAACAACTCGAGTCATTTCAAGGTCTGCGATACAGGCGTGTGAACGGCCGAGAATATCACTTGAAACAAGTGGTTCGTCCGTTACGGCAAAAATCTTTTTCCAGTGGGCATCAAGCGATGCGTGAGTTAAAATTTCATTCACTTCTTCACGAGATGTTTCTCTTTTTGAAATAAAAGTAATGTCCACAATAGATCCAGCTGGGACTGGTACGCGAACTGAGATTCCATCAAACTTATTTTCAAGAACAGGGAAAGCTTTAGTCACCGCGATTGCAGCTCCTGTTGAAGAAGGAACAATGTTTTGCGCTGCGGCTCGTCCTTCTCGTAGATCCTTTTTACTTGGACCATCAACCAGAGCTTGAGAGGCAGTGTAACCATGAACTGTGTTGAGGATTGCTTTCTCTATTCCGATGGCGTCGTGAAGAATCGAAATCAAAGGGCTGGCTGCGTTAGTTGTACAAGAAGCGTTACTTGTTATGTCGCAAGTCCCAAATTTTTCTTCGTTTACACCAAGTAGGATTGTCTCTCCATGAACTCCCGCATCTTCACCTGCTTTTGCTGGCGCCGAGATAACAACTTTCTTTGCTCCGCAGTCCAGATGGAATTTTGCCTTGTCGTATGCAGTAAAAAGTCCAGTAGATTCTACAACTACATCAATGTCGAAATCTCCCCAAGGAAGTTTTGTTGTATCTTTCTCAGAAACAAACCGAACAGGCTTTCCTCCTATAATTATATTTCCGTCTTCATGTCGGACTGGCTCTTTCCATTTTCGATAAACCGTATCGTATTGAAGGAGATAAGAGAGGGACTCGATTGTTCCGAGGTCATTAACTGCCACTACTTCTATCTCAGGATTTTCCCAAGCAATTTTCAAAAAAGCTCTTCCGATACGACCGAAACCATTTATTGCAACGCGAATTTTTCTGTTTTCCATATGTTTGTAAGTATACCAAACAAAAAATCCCAGCCAAAACTGGGATTTTCTTTATTTCACTTCAATCACCATCTTGTCTCCGTCTCGCAGAATTATATTCTCATAACTGTCACTTGTTTGCCCGTTTACTGTTACTCGGATCTGCCCTTCTTCTGTGGCGACAAAATCAAGTATTTGCATGCTGTTAAATGGCTTATCCCAAACAGCGAAGAAGTCTCCAAGGGTAAAGTCTTTCTGAACTGGGGCTTCGACATGCAGAACGGGTCTATCTGAGTGAGTATGTATTGCATTCATACATCCGTCTATGATCCCAGTGTCGAACGGAACAAGAACTTCTTCTCCTTCTATGAAGATTCTAAGCTCTGGGTGAATGTGGAATTTAGTTGCCATGTCGGTTGTGCACTCTAACGCAACTTCTCGGCTAGTTTTCTCTTCTATTGTTTTCTTAGGAGTTGCTGTGTCATTTTTCTGCCAGAAATAAAGCCCGAAACTAAAAAGTATCACCGCCAAAATTATAAGTAAAGATTTTTTCATAATTTAGATTAAATTTAATAAAATAATAAGTACCGCCATTGTTATCATAATTCCATTCTGCATAACTGCCACATGTGAAAGAGGTATCGAGAACTTTGTTCCCGCGCAAGCACACAGCATTCGGGTTCCCTTTTTAAGAGTTTTGATTATTCCGTAGGTTTGAATTCCAAGCATTAGGACTGTAAAAACAGAAACAATTATCGGAATTGAATTTGTGTGAAGTGCGACTCCAAAGAAAAGAAAAACAAATGGATATACTTCGGCATACCAAGGAAACTTTTTTGCAATTGGATCATATTTTCTTATAGCTTCTTTTGTTGAATTTAGAGTGTTGATTTGTAGAGCACCAAACACCAGGAAAAATCCAGCCATAAAGTCGTTCATCAACTTTTCAGGGCTAGCATCCGGAGCGAGAACATATCGGAGGCCAACATAAAAGAGAATAATAAACAATAAAATTATTAATATTTTATATTTTTTTATATTAAGCTTTTTCATTTGTTTCTTTGTTTTTGATAAATTCATCTTTAATTTTAGCGGCTTCTTCGGGATTTCTTATTTCAAATAAGGAGATATTTTTATCTGAAATGAGTCCTCTTTCGAGCGCATCCTGGAAAAGTCTTTTTGAAGCTTCGGATTCTTTGTTTTCATTCTTTGCAATTTGAAAATAAGTACGACTATCTTTTGCTGGAACAAAGATGGAAATATTTGAGTATATGCCAGTTTCTTCTCCTCTTTTTGCTTCTATTTCAAAAACATCTTTGATTTTTGGATTTTCATTTTTTAAAATATTTTCAAAAAGAGAATTGTTGTATTCTGAAGAGTGTGATGAGAATCCATATTGGCCATATTCCGTAGAAGTAATTATTATAGGAAGTGGAACCTCAATGTCCCACATATTGTTTTTTTCATTTATTTCTTCGTATAGATTTCGCATAAAATTTTGCCCAAAACAAGAGGTTGTTATTATTATAGGGGTATCTGTAATCCCATTTTTATATCTAGCTATCAACATTCCCGATAATAATTTTGGACTCATTGTTCCATAGAAATCAACGTCAAGGGAGTCTTGTTTATTTTTTGTATCGTTTGGATAATCTTGATGACCCTTTATTTCATAAGGTGATCCATGGGCGTCAAATACAATCGTTAATTTTTCTTTTGTCGCAACAAATATTTGGAAAGATTCGTATGTTTTTATGTAATCTTCCTTGTCCCCCTTCGCCTTAAAAAGTTCAAGATTTTTTGGGTCTTTATTTCTTAGCCCTTCAATTGTTTTCTCGTCTCCAAAACGATCTTCTTTTATAATTGAGACTGAGTCATCTAAAGAAATTTCTTCCCACTCTTCATTTCCAGCAAAGACAGCAATATTTCTATCTTTAAATAATTCCTTCTCTGCTATCTCTGAGTTTGAACGGACCTCTAACGTTTCTTCAAGGATTTTATTAAAATTTTCTTCTGTAATTTCAACACCCATGATATGCATGTTCCTGGCAATACGCATTGTCCATTCTGCCTTCTCTTTTTCTGAAAGTTTTTCTAAGGATTTCGGGTATTTTTTATCGTAATGTAGTTGATAAATAATTTCAAAAGCTGGATCTTGCATAAGACCGTTTCCTAGCCTGTATTCCTCAAAAGTATTTTCAAGTAAAACATCAATTATTTCTGTACCATTACTACCTTCATTTTTATTATTAGATTCTATTGGTATTGTTTCTAAGTCTGTTTTTCCTTGTTTTTCAACACAAGATGTTAAGAATGAAAGTAAAATAGGCATTAGATATGGTGGGGTATTTTTTCTGATCTTATTAAGTTTCTCAAATAGAGATTCTTCCTTATTATTTTCTTGAAAATTATTTATTTTTTCTATCATAAAATTTCCTTTAACAATTTTAATGCAACTCCAGGGTTTGCGCTCCCCTTCGATTCTTTCATTACTTGTCCTACTAGAAACTGGATTGAGGCTTCTTTCCCAGCTTTGTATTCTGCGACAACTGGAGCATTTGCATTAATAACTCTTTGAACGATTTCTTTTATTGCTCCTTCATCATTCTTTTGGATTAGGTTATTTTTTTCGGCATATTCTTTTGGAGAAGTATCTTCTTTTGTTAAAACAGCAAGAATATCCTTTGCTCCGCGAGAAGAGATTTCATTTTTTACAAAAATCTCTATCAGCTCAGCAAAGCTAGAGGCTTTTGGATTTTTTGCGTCCGGATCATTCTTTTTGATTCCGAGAAGGTCTGATGTTGTGTAGTTTGAAGCTGTTTTTATTTTATCCTTATCGTTTAGGATTTTTGCCACTTCTTCAAACCATGCTCCAAGCTCTGGGTCGTTTACATAAGTTTCTATATCCTCATCCTTTATTCCAAAAGCATCTTTAAATCGTGTTCGTCTTTTTTCTGGTGTTTCTGGAAGCTCTCCAATTTTCTCATATTTTTCCCCAAAGATTTCTTGTAAATAAAACTTTGGGATATCTGGTTCTGGGAAATATCTATAATCCTGAGCATTCTCTTTTGATCTTTGGGAGAAAGTTGATTGCTTGATCTCGTCCCATCCGCGAGTCTCCTGAACTATTTCTGATTCTTTTCCTGATTCATATAGTTTCTTCATTCTTTCAAGTTCGAAAAGAATTGCCCGTTCCGCACTTCGGAAAGAGTTTAGGTTTTTTACTTCCACCTTTGTTCCGAAATTATCTTTGTCGGACGAGAGAGAGATATTTGCTTCAACTCGCATCTCCCCTTTTTCCATATTTGCATCTGACACTCCCAAGTACCAAAGAAGAAGTTGAAGTTCTTTTGCAAACTTTGAAGCGGCACGGCTAGCTTCTTCCGGTGTCTCGAATGTGTGAGGCTCTGTTACAAGCTCCATAAGAGGAACTCCGGCGCGATTGAAATCAACTAAAGTGAAGTCTCCTCGATCGTGTTTTGAGTTGGCAGTATCTTCTTCAAGATGAATTCTGGTTACATCAAAGTCACCAAGGCGTCCTCCTGAGACAATCGGATATTTGTACTGACTTATTTGGTAACCTTTTGGAATGTCTGGATAGAAATAGTTTTTTCTGTCGAATTCAGTGAAGTTAGCGATCTCTCCGTTTATTGAAAGTCCGACTTTTATAACGCTCTTGATTGCTTCCATGTTTGGTACAGGAAGAGCTCCTGGGTGTGCCATACAAACAGGACAGATGTTGGTATTTGGATTTGTTTCGTCTGGATTATTCCGGCAAGAACAGAACATTTTACTGTTAGTTTTTAGCTCGGCGTGTATCTCTAACCCGATTGTTGAATAATATTTGGCACTCATATTTATATTTATGAA
>CAYZIU010000003.1:0-24893 GCA_964478575.1 uncultured Candidatus Saccharibacteria bacterium
GCGCCTCAGTTCCTACAGAATATGAAAAGTCTATTTCTTGCTTTTCGATAAACTTATTTAGTTTTTCTTTACCAATCATTGCCTCGATAACACCTTTCACCTCGTCGTTGGTTAGCTCTTTGTCTCGAAGAAGAGTAATAAGTTCACCATTAACTCTCATCACTGGGTGTCTTCCACCGGAGATGTGCAAATCTGAACCTCCTTGGCGAAGTAGATCTAAAACCAGTCTTTCAATTAATTTTTTATTATCTTCCATATTATTTTTATTCAATTATTTTATTTATTTTCTCAAGAACTTCAGATGGGGTACAGGAAGCTTTTACAATATAACCATCCACTCCAAGACTTTTGCCTCTTTCTATATCTCCATCCTGACTTAAATTAGAAAGAATAATTCTTTTAGCATTTGGAACAAGTTTCTCGTCTCTTATTTTTTCCAAAAGTTCAAAACCATCCATAACTGGCATAAGTAAGTCCGTAACAATTACATCGGGAGTTGCTCCCCCTTTTAATTTATCAAGGGCTACCGTTGATCCGAGGGCTGTATCTACTTGGTATCCATTTTGTCCAAACTTTAATGCATACATATCAAGAAGAAAATTATCATCATCGATAATTAGAATTTTTCTGCCGTTTTTGTTTTCTTCTGCCATATAAAATATTATATCAGAAATTAAAGAGTAAATACTTCTTGCATTGGAATATCTCCTTTTAGCGCCTTCAATATTGCATCTTCTTTCATTGTCAGCATTCCTTTGGCGCGGGCCACCTTGTATATTTCTTGCTCAACTGGATTTGTAAGAATAAGGTGTTGAATTTCCTTATCAATCATTAGCATTTCAAAAACTCCCACTCTTCCCCGTGTTCCAGAAGGACAGTCAGCAGTTGGGGATATTTCATACATATCTACTCCAATTGGTAGGGCGTCTCGTTTTTCTTTTGGAAGATCGGCAAACTGCTTATCGAGAATTATTTTTGTACTGTCATCAAGTGGAACTTTTTTCTTGGCACTCTCACAAGAAACTCGAACAAGTCTCTGGGCAATTGTCATGATCAAAGTCGGTGCAATCAAGTAAGGGTCAACTCCCATATCAACAAGTCTCGGTATTGCTCCGATTGCTGTGTTGGTGTGAAGCGTTGCCAAAACCAAGTGTCCAGTTAGAGCCGCCTGAATAGCAAGCTGAGCTGTTTCTTTGTCTCGGATCTCTCCCACCATTATGATATCTGGGTCCTGTCGAAGAATTGAACGAAGACCACTGGCAAAAGTGTAACCAATATCAGCGTTAACTTGGGACTGACTAACTCCGTCAATTTTATATTCAACTGGATCTTCAAGAGACACAACGTTGTATGTTTCTCTGTCTAACTCATTAAGCATTGAGTATTGAGTTGTTGATTTTCCACTTCCTGTAGGACCTGTAATCAAAATGAGTCCGTATGGTTTTTTCAAAGCCTCTCTGAAAAGATTTAGATTTTCTTCTCTTAAATTCAAAGATTCGAAACTTTTTATTCCACTACTATTGTCCAGAATTCTTATCACAACTTTTTCACCGTAGACTGTCGGGAATGTAGAGATACGAAGATCTATTTTTCTGCCTCCCGGAGCAATAACTGAGAAAGATCCGTCTTGTGGTTTTCTTTTTTCATCCAGACGAAGTTGGGCTTTTAGTTTTATTCTGGCAACAACTCCTTGGTACGCAGGGATTGGGAGAGTTATAGATTTGTGAAGAGAACCGTCCACACGGAAACGAACTACTGCTTGCTCTCTGGTTGGCTCAATGTGGATATCTGACGCCATTCCTTCTGTGGCAACCTTGATGATATTGTCTACTATTTTAATAACAGGAGCTTCTTCAACAATTGTATTTTCTTTTTTCGCTTGTTCTTTTTCTCTTTTCTCTATTTCGTCTTGACTGAAAACTGTGGAGCCGGCGAGTTCGTCATCCAAATCAGAAACAGCCTTGTCCACTTCATTAGACAAACCTTCATAATTTTTTAATAGTTTCTCGAAAGCAGAATTAGTTATAAGAAATGCTTTGTAAGGAATGTTATCTTTTGATGCGATAAACTGCAGAGCGTCGAGTGCTTGAATATTTTCAGGATCAACTATTCCGACAGACAAGACTCCTTCAATAAAACTCATCGGAATAAATCTATAGTGACGAACTGAATCTTCAGGTATAGATTTTAAAACATCGAAAGGAATTGTGTCGTTATCGACTTTCTTTATTGGAATACCAAATATTTCTCCTTTTATTTCGAGAAGTTTGTTCTCGTCTACACCGAAAGAGACTGTTGCAGCCTCTTGATTTCCGTTATATTTTTCGTTAGCAATTCTTAAAACCTCCCCAACTTGATCGGGGGCAAGAAGTCCACGATTAACAAGTTCTTGAAGAATAACCATAATTAATTTCCTCCCAAGCCTCCGCTAGAAGTTGCAGAAACAGCTGTTCCTGTTGTTGTGAAGCTTGAAATATCCCCATAAGAATAAGCTGAACCAATTTTTGCTACTGCTCTGAAATAGTAAGTAGTTCCAGGACTCATCGCTGTAAGAGTTGTTTCAAATGGAGTTAAGCTTGAAGTTATTTTTGTAGTTGCAGAACCAAGAGATTCTGTTGTTCCATATTCAAAAAATCTTTCTGTAAAACTAACTCCTCCAGCTAGTATTCCAGCTAAAGTTGCTGAAGTGTTTGTAATTTTTGTAACTTGACCTGTTTCCACTGGATCTCCAGGAGTTGCAAATGGAACATCTTCTCCTACTGGAGCAAATGGATTAGGACGACCTTCTGTTCCTGGTTGAATAAGTTCTATTGTAAAATCGCTTAAATTATTAAATGAAGCAGTTTCAAACACATCACCTGTAAGAGTCATAGATTCAAGGTTTAAAAGTTGATCCAAAAATTCTCCCCCTATCTTTTGTTCAGCGTCAGTAAGTTGGTCAACTGAAATTGTGTCGAAAGCACTCCCCTCTGTTACAACAGAAGAAGATGTTTTGCTTGATTTTATGAATACATTATAAAAGACCACAAGCATCACAATCACTAGCACTATTAAGATTATTTTCTTTTTATCCATATTAATTCTTTAGCCAATAGGTATTTATTGTAAAAGTATACTGGTATACATCCTTTTGTTCAGTAGCAGAAAATTCTATGTTCTTCACATCAACAATTCTTAAGCTGTATTCCAAATCTCTAAGAAGTCCGAGGAATCTGTCATATGGACCTTCTGTTGTGAAAACAAGTTCGAATGTTCCATACTCTTGGTTTGTTTCAAAAGAATCAGTTCGACTTCTTGAGTCTTTATTTTCTTCTTCTGCAAAAGTTGGATCATACTCGACATTCTTCAGTGCCATTCCGTGAGTTGCCGCCATTTGTTCAATCTCTAACACTAGTTTGATATTTTCAACACTGTCCGGAAGAAGCTTCTCTAACTTGTCTAAATCTTCCTCAGAAAAACTACTCCTCTTGGAAGCGAGCTGATCTCTAACTTCAGAAAGCTCTTTTGAATTGTCTAATGCCTTTGTATAAGCACCGACTGTTGTTTTCAATTCTAAAATCTCTCCTCTGATCGGATTGGTAAATATGAAAAATCCTCCCACAGCAACTCCTATTAAAATAATTGGAAATAAAAATTTAAACATAACTATTCAGCTAAATTGTTCTCATATAATATTGAGTCGATTGGAACTTCGAATGCCAAGTCAAACAAAACTTGACCCTTTTCATCAAGAACTAAGTTGGAAAAGATTGGGTCGATTATGTTTCTGTTTGAAGAGAAAAGATCAGCCTGAAGAGCAATAGTTCTATAGCCATCAGCTTTACCAGACAACAGAACTCTGGCATTAGAAACATTATTCTCATCAACTGTAAAACTAAATTCTGAATATCTTATTTGTTTCAGGGTAAGAGTAGAAAGAAGTTCGAAAACAGGAGAAGCTGTTATGTGGTTTTCTAATATTTTTGAAGAAGCAGTTAGTTTTCTGTCTAGTTTTTCTATGTCACTAACGAACTCAGGCTCAAAAGAAGCTTTCGCTCTTTCTATCTGACTATCGAGAGCTGCTTGTTGCTTGATTAGATAAGCTCTGTGAAAATAAACTCCGACTGCAAGGGCAAGAGACGCAATGAAAATAATAGTTGCAATAAATAGAATCCAATTAGTTGGACGATTTGATGATGAAGACACTGAAGGACTACTGTCCATCGGCTTCTTCGGTATAAAAGATGTCTGTATAGGTGTTTCCATTTGTTTCTTTAATATTATACGACAATTCGAAATATATAAGCAAGAAAATATTACTTAAATTGGGGAAAGATAATATCTGTAATCTCTATTTCAAAAGTCTAATCGCAAGTCCCACGGCTGTTGAGTATTCTGGACCGATAGAAGACAGGACGCTTTCCAAGAATTTTGGCACTTCAACTTTTGAAAAAGGATTTCCAGTTGTAACAGGAACGGAAACGGCCTTTCCTGCATATTCAGAGAATCCAGTCAGCATCGCTCCCCCACCAGTGAAAACAACTTTTGAAATTGATCTTTGGTATTTCTTTTCGAAACTCAAGATAACGGTATTTACTTCAGCAAGAATGTAATCAACAGAAACGCGAACAACATCCGCCATCTCTCTTATGTCGGGAGATCCTTTCATTCCGAATTCTCTCTTTAGTTCTTCGGCACGGTTGTAAGTTAGAGCTAGAGACTTGGAAAGAGCTGAAGTTATGTCGTTTCCTCCACGATTGATTATATGGAAACTTCTAACAACACCGAATTCAACAATTGAGACTTTTGTTTTTCCGGCACCAACATCAACAATCATCACTGGAGTAAGCTCTCTTCCCAAAACAGAACGTAGTAAACTGAAAACTTCAATTTCATAAAAAGCTGGAACCAGTTTCGCTTCCTTCATTATTTGTTGATTTCTTTCAAGCGCATCATTGTGAACAGCGGCAATCAATACTTCATTTTTTGTTGAATCAACACCAGAGCTCTCGGCGTCACTCTTTGGTATCATCCACCAATCGAGACTTATCTCATTCATTGGAACCGGAATATATTTTCGAGCTTCTGTTGGGATAACTGTTCCAAATTCTTTTTCGTCTATTGTGCTTGGGACATCAATAATAAGCATCAAAGAAGAAGTGGAAGGAATAGAAAGAGAACAAGTTGAAGCTGTTACTTGAGCTTCACGCATCAAGTCGGTAAGCGCGAGGGCAATCTTCTCAGGTGGTAAGTTTGTAATTTGTCCGACAGTTCCACCTTCTTCGTATGGGCCGAGAGCCAAAGTTCCGTATGTTTCGAGAATTGCTTTGCCAGATTTTTTTCTCAACTGAACAACTTTTATAGAAGAGCTACCTACATCAATACCGAAAACACTGTCCCCAGAACCTTTCTGAGTCAAACCAGCTATCCCCTCTTTTATAAGTTTCTTTAGTGAAAATTCCATTTTGTTATTACAATCTATATTATATCTTAGAACTAGAATGAAACAATCTATCTTATTCCAAAAACTACTTTCTTTTCTTTTTCCAGAAAAATGTTTGTCTTGCAATAAGATGGGTTTGCCTCTCTGCTCTCATTGCGTCTCTCAATTAACTAGATCAGAAAAAACAGAACTCCCCTATGCTCACTCTCTCTTTTCTTACAAAAACAAAACCACCGAAAAAATTGTTAAAAATTTAAAAAACCACCAAAGACCCGAATTGGCAGAAATAATGGCAAGACTAATGTACCAAAACTTTTTACCTGAAATATCCGACTTGGCACTTTTTGAAGGAGAGAAAATAATAATCGTTCCAATTCCCGCTTCTAACTCTCACATGAAGAAAAGATTCAAAAATCATTCGCTTCTTTTGGCACAGAAGTTTGTGGAAAATAATCCGAAAAATTTTGAATTATGCGACTGTCTTACTCGCACCCGTTCTTCTTCCCCTCAGTCAGAAACAAGAACTCGCGAAGCCAGAATAAGGAATGCCGAAAACTTATACAAAGTCCGAGAAAAACTTATCCCCCAAGTTTCTGGAAAAGCCATTCTTATTATTGATGACATAACAACAACTGGAGCAACAATTGAAAATTCCAAAATTGCCTTAAAGAAGGTCGGGGCGGGAGAAATTATGGCAATTACCTTTGCTCACTAAAATCTAGAAATTTTAATATAAATATGATAAAGTCTTTTTGTTTTAAGCCTTAGCTAATAGCTATCAGCTTGAAGCTACTTTGTTTTAAGTCTTAGCTGATAGCTAACAGCTTGAAGCTAAAAGCTACCTGGAGCCGTGTCAGAGTGGTCTAACGTACCTCTTTGCTAAAGAGGCAGGGAGTAAAATCCCTCGCGAGTTCGAATCTCGCCGGCTCCGCAAAACTTGCTTTATTCCCCTATTTGTATAGTATAATTAACTTTAGTTATTAATATAACAATATAAAGATATGCCACAAGCAAAAGCAAACACAGGTTTTATGAAGCCAATGACTATAAGTGCCGATTTGGCTCCTGTTGTTGGAAAAGGTCCTATGCCAAGAAGCGAAGTTGTTAAAGCTCTCTGGGTTTACATCAAGAAGAATAATCTTCAAGACCCAACAAACAAGAGAAACATCAACGCTGACGCAGCACTTCTAAAAGTGTTCGGAGGTAAAAAGACAGTTTCAATGTTCGAAATGACAAAGCTCGTTTCAAAACACCTTTCATAATATTAAAGTTGTGATTATAAAAGCCCCGAGAATACGGGGCTTTTATAATTCTTTTTACTATTCTACTAGCCTGATATACTTATATTCATATGGATGAAAAAAATATACCCGACACAATAGAAGCGCTTCGAGCAGAAAATGAAGAACTGAGAAAGTTGAACTCTACTAAGAGCGAGTGGATTTCTATTGCCGCTCACCAGCTTCGCACATCGCTCTCTGCTATCAAATGGATTTTAAAAATGTTTTTGGATGGAGACTTCGGCTCTCTTTCTTCAGAACAACAAGGCTTTATGAAAAAGGCTTATGAAAACAACGACCGAATGGTTCTACTTGTGAACGAGATGCTCTCTCTTAATCACACAGAAGATTCTTCTATAACTTATACAATGAGAAAAGAGGAGATCGTCTCTCTTATTGATGAAACAATATTTGATTTCCATGGAGAGTCTTTCAAAAAAGGAATTGAACTTATCTTCCTCCGACCAGAGAACTCTGAAATATTTACTGAGTATGACAAAGAAAAGATACGGGTTGTCCTCCAGAACCTTATAGAAAATTCTATAAAATACTCCACAACCGGCGACAGAGTCTTCGTTGGACTAAAAAAGAATGGTGATGAGGTGGAAATATCGATAAAAGACACTGGAATAGGAATTCCGGCAACTGAACAACCGAAGATATTCGAAAAGTTCTATAGAGCAACGAACGCCAAAGAGAAAGAAGAGATCGGCTCAGGACTTGGACTTTATACAATTAAACAAATAGTAGAGCACCACAAGGGTAAAATCTGGTTTGAAAGCGAACCTGAGAAAGGAAGCACCTTTTATTTCACTCTTCCTATCTCTTCTTAGAAGGAGTATAATCTAAACATTATGGAAGGAAAAAAAACTGTTTTAATTGTTGAAGATGATAATTTCCTACGGGGCTTATCTGCTGGTAAATTATCAGACGAAGGATATGAAGTATTAACAGCCTCAAACGGAGAGGAGGCTATAAAGATCGCTGGAGAATCAAAGCCAATGATGATTCTACTTGATCTTCTTTTGCCAAACGTTGATGGGTTCACAGCTCTTGAAGCAATCCGAAAAATCGAAGGAATGGAAAAAACTCCTGTTATTGTTTTCTCAAACTTAGGGGAAGAAAAAGATGTCCTGAGAGCAAAAGAATTGGGAGCAAATGATTTTATGATTAAATCTAACTTTACTCTTGACGAATTGGTTGAAAAAATCAAAAGCGTAATTGGTTAAATAAAAATGAATAAAAACTTAATTTATACAGTTATTGTATTAATTCTTCTAGTTGTAAGTATTTTTGCTTTTGTAAAATCAAGAAAAGAAACAGAAGAACCTAACGAATCAATAAAAACAGAGGTTACCGAAGAATCTGCACAAACAGAAGAAGAAACCCCTACTAGCACAGAGGAAGTTACCCTTCCTTCTACGCACGAAGTAATTTATGGAAGTTTGGGATTTGTTCCTTCAACTCTTGAAATAAAAATTGGAGATACTGTTACATTTAAAAACGAAAGCGGAAAAGGAATGTGGGTGGCATCAAACCCTCATCCTTCTCACAGTGACACACCAGAGTTCGATGCTGGAATCTCTATAGCAAATGGAAACTCTTGGAGCTTTGTATTTACAGAAGAAGGATCATTCAGTTATCACAACCATCTAAATTCCTCTCAAGGCGGAAAGATTGTAGTTAAGTAATACGAACCAGCCCCGACAAACAGAATTATCCGTCGGGGCTGTTTTCGTTTATAATCTATCCAATGCAACCAAGTGACCTAATCGAACAACACTTCCGACTGGACCAAAAAACAAAAAAGGCCCTGACTCGTCTAAAAATTTCTACAATTAGAGATCTCTTATACTACTTCCCTACTCGTTATTCTGATATCGCAAGTCTCCGAAAAATATCAGAACTGGGTGATGGAGAAATCGCAACAATTTATGGAAAAATCTCTGACATAAAAATAAAAAAATCTTTTAAAACAAAAGTTCCAATGGCGGAAGCTACTCTCGAAGACGCTGACGGAAAAGTGAAAGTTATCTGGTTTAATCAAGCCTACATTGCCAAAATGATTCCTCCCGGAAGCTTGGTCAAACTAACCGGAAAAATCTCATCTGGAAAAAGCGGGCTTCTACTTTCAAATCCTGAGTTCGAAAAAATAAAAGATATGCCAATAGACACTCACGATTCTCTCTTCCGAGACACAGAAGCTCCCGGAGGAGGATATCGCTATCCGGTTTATAGAGAAACCCAAGGACTATCTTCCAAGTGGCTCTATCACGCAATGATGAGAATCTTCGACAAAGGCGCCCACGAGAGAGTTGTTGATCCAATTCCTGAAGAAATATTGAAGCAGTACAATCTCCCAGAACAATCAAAGGCTTTCATCTGGATTCACTCACCAAAAAAAGAAGACCACGCAATGGCTGCCAGAAAAAGATTTGCCTTTGAAGAAGTTTTTTTAATTCAAATTGAAAAAGGGCTTGAGAGAAAAAAGTATAAAGCGAGCCCCTCTTATGACATAAAAATAAACAAGACTGAACTGAACGAATTTATCGGAAGATTCGACTTCACTCCAACTCCATCTCAAACAAAATCAATTGCAGAAATTGTAAAAGATTTTGAAAAAGGAGAACCGATGACGAGATTGCTTGAAGGAGATGTGGGAAGCGGAAAAACTTTTGTCGCCGCGGCAACTTCATATCTTGTAGCAACATCACGACCAAACGGAAAAGACTTTGGAAATCTTCAAGTAGCTTACATGGCTCCAACCGAAATACTGGCAACTCAACACTTTGAATCCTTCATTCAGTTTTTCAAACATCTTCCAATCCAGATTGCCCTCATCACATCAAGTGGTTGCAAAAAATTTCCATCGAAAGTAAGTGGTGGGTGGACTGATATTTCAAGAGCTCAACTTCTAAAATGGGTCACAAATGGCGAGATTGCAATCGTTATTGGAACTCATTCTCTGATTCAGAAAACAGTGAAGTTCAAACACCTCGCGTATGTAGTTATCGACGAGCAACACCGCTTCGGCCTTGCTCAGAGACTGGCTCTAGCAAAAAAGGACAGTCATGTCCCCCACCTTCTATCAATGACAGCAACACCGATACCTAGAACTTTGGCTCTGACAATCTATGGAGACTTGGATCTAACTCTTCTGACAGACCTGCCGAAGGGACGAAAGCCCGTAATAACCAAGCTCTGCGCCGATGAAGAAAGAACTGCAATCTATGCGGATATAAAAAAGAGATTAAAAGAAGGAAGACAGGCTTATGTTATCTGCCCTCGAATAAACGAGCCCGACGAAACAAAAGAGTTGGCACTAGAAGCAAAATCTGTAACAGAAGAAGCGCATAGACTAGCAAAAAATATTTTTCCTGAATACAAAATCGGGGTAATGCACGGAAAAATGACAAAAGAAAAGAAGGAATCTGCGATGGAAGATTTTGTAAATAATGAAACTCAAATTCTGGTTGCAACATCAGTGATTGAAGTTGGAGTAAATGTGCCAAATGCTACAAGTATAATTATCGAAGGAGCTGAGAGATTTGGGCTAGCCCAACTTCACCAACTTCGTGGACGCGTTTTACGAAGTTCATACGAACCATACTGTTATATTTTTTCTGAATCAAAAAATGAAAAGACAGAAAAGAGACTTCGTGCACTGCAAAACGCAAAAAACGGATTTGAACTTGCCGAGATGGATTTGATGGAGCGAGGAGCGGGAGAACTTTCTGGAACAAAACAATGGGGAGTCTCTGATGTGGCGATGGAAGCCATAAAGAACCTGAAAATGGTAGAGGCTGCTCGAAAAGAATCTAAAGAAATTATTGAGCAAGATCCTGAATTAAAAAAGCACGAAAAAATCGTGCAAGTTATGAGTGAAAGAAGGGCTACTCATTTTGAGTAAACCTGTGGGGGTAAATAAAAAATCCCGGCATTCACCGGGATTCTGAAAAATATTATTTAGGAAAATTCCTTTATAATTTTCTCTCCTACTACTTTTTCCAACACACTATTCATTTCACAAAAGTGTCCAAAATTGGGTGTTATAAAGTACTTTCTGAAATACTCTTGTCCGCTTTCATTCTTTGTGTGCTCATCCAACTTAAATGGAGTATCAATGAGAATTTTTACCGCTTCAACCGGATCATTTGGTAATTCATATTTTTCCGCCTCATCGGTCAAACAATACAAGGTTTCTCCATAAGAACTAGCAATCCCACAACCATAAATCCTATTTTCTCCTTTATATTTGGTAAGTCCAAATTCAAATGTCCACCAATAAAACCTGGCCATCGCTTCGGTGAAAATATCAAAAGAAGATTTTGGAAGATTGTTGTGCAAATTAAAATATGCGTTTGCAAAATCAACAGTGGCATCTGCATATGGTTGGTTCGTAAGAAGAGGAGAATGTCCCGGCCCCTCATGACCCATCTCTGGTTCCTCAATATAGTCAAGATCTTTTTCGTCCCGAAACCACATTGTCATTGGAAATCTTTTTTTCCTTAAACCCAAAATGAAAATGGGCTCTTTTGTGTGGCCCGGAACAGGATATAAACCGAAACCGGTAAAGCTTTCCATTCTTCTTGACACTTCATAAATTTCAAACAAATTAAAGCCAAGCCCTAGCCTTTTGACTCCTTCAAAATATTCCGGATGAACTCTTTCATGCCAAGCACCAACTGGACCATATAACCTTTTTGAAAAAATTTCAAATAACCACTGTTCCTTTTCTGTGTAGGCCCCATAATTTTGAACTGCTTTTAGATCAGCAGAATTAAGGATATTAAACATAATTTCTGCTTCCTCATAAGTAACAACCTTTTTTTTATTTAATTCCAAAAAAATTTCAATTCCTTTGATTAAATCCATTTTACCTAAATTTTTCATTTTCAAACTTTTGCTAAAAGATTACATAAAACTAGTCCAAATGTAAAGGAGCCCTCTTCGGGGCTCCTTTAGTAAAAAATTATTTTTTAAGTGAATCTCTTATCTCTCTGAGAAGCAGAACTTCTTCGCTCGGTGAGGCTGGCGCCTCAGGAGCAACCTCCTTTTTGTGGAGCTTATTTATTGCTTTTATCATCAAGAATATTGCCAAAGCCACAATTGCGAAATCAATGATTGTTTGGATAAATGTTCCGTAATTTAGAGACACAGCTTGGATGACCTCCCCTGTGTCAGAAATACTCGCTTCTTTTATAACTGCTGACAAATCAGTAAAATCCACTCCTCCAATCAAAACCCCAATCGGAGGCATTATCACATCTGAAACCAAAGATGAAACGACCTTGCCAAAAGCCGATCCAATAATGACTCCAACCGCCAAATCGAGAACATTACCTCTCGTGGCGAATTCTTTAAACTCGTTGAAATATTTTTTCATATAGGTTAGTATGATACATACAAAACCACATTTCAAGCACCCTTAGCCCCGACGCCCCGCTTTAGCGGGGGTACGGGGTCCCGACAAGAAAAAACTTCGTCGGGACTCAGTTTCCTCCATAGGCGGACAGGGGTTAGAGCACAGAGATAAATTGGTTAAGATAGGTAGTAGTGTAAAAATTAACCACCCTTAGCTCAGTTGGTTAGAGCACAGAGCTTATACCTCTGGGGTCCTTGGTTCGAATCCAAGAGGGTGGACAACTAACAAAAATGGAGAATAAGAAATTACAATTTAATAATATTGAAATTCCTAAAAAAGACATTGAAATTCCAAAAGAAGAGATTCAGTCTGTTCAAGATATTTTTTCTTTTCTAGAACAAATCTCAAAAGAGGGTTATTCTGATGACAGTACTTATGCCCGTGCACGTCATAATTTTACAGCCGCTGAAATTGAAGAATGGAAAACTGAAGAGTTTAAAAAAACCCTTGACTCTTTATCTGAGGATGACGCCCTTAGCTTAAGGAGGAAGATAAAGAGAGAGTCAGAATATGAAGCTAATCAAGCTGAAATTGATTTTATCAATGACCAGTTTGAAAAATTACTACAATATATTGAGAGTAAAGAAATATGGGAACATAAATTTAGCACTAACCATGCCTTTGCGCTTAGCCAATATCATGATTATAACTTCAAGGGTGATGCTTCAGAATCTGAAGATTATGACAAACTTAATTCCTATGCAGGACAAGGTAGGGATTCAATTTATTACGTAAGTAAGTCAGGTTTATCTCTGCGACTTAAAAAGGACCTCTTAATGACAAAGGGTCTTAAAGCGGTTTTACAAAAACCGCAAGAACTTATTATATTTTTTAACCAAAGAGAAAAACAAAGAAGAGATTTAGATGTACGGCAAACTTTTAATGATATTGAAAAAATAAATTCTATAGATTTTCCAGCTGAACTTGTTTCATTTGAACCAAAATTAGAATTTAATGTTTATGAATTTAGCATGTTTGATTTTAATAAAAATATTGATGCTGATTACAAATCGAATATTCAGACAGAAAAAACTACCGATAGAATAGTTATTAAAAATTACGACAATGAACATATGGGTCACCAAATAAATAAAATATATTTTTAACCCTACAACTACTCTAATCAAAAAACCGCTTTCGCGGTTTTTTGATTATCCAACTATGTCTATCGCCTCTTTACCCTCTTCTTTTTTCTTCGGTTTAATTCCGAAAGTCATTATTAATTTATTGTATTCATCCTGTTCAAGAGTCTCTACTTCAAGAAGTTTCTTTGCAATCGCATCAAGAACTTTTTTATTCTCTCCTATTGTTTTTCGTGCGAGCTCCAAAGAGTCAGTCATTATCTTTTTTACTTCTCTATCGATGATCGCAGACATTTCTTCTGAATAATCTTTTCCTCCATCTACATATCCGTGGATTATTTTTCCTCCATCACTCTCCAGTGCCACAGGACCTATTGCATCACTCATTCCCCATCTAGTCACCATAGCTCGGGCAAGAGAGGTTGAAACTTGGAGATCGTTTGATGGGCCAGTTGTGACATCACCGAAGACTAACTCTTCTGCAACATATCCTCCAAGAGACATCGCAATGTCATCTAGAAATTCTTTTTTAGATTGAAGTCTTCTGTCTTCAACTGGAAGCTTGAGTGTATATCCTCCAGCACGTCCACGAGCAACAATAGAAACTTTGTGAACCGGATCGGCGTTCGGTAGTATTGAAGCCAAAACTGCGTGTCCCGCTTCGTGATATGCCGTGATTTCTTTTTCTTTTTTAATCATCAGGTGACTTTTTCTAACCGGACCGAGCATTACCTTTTCAATAGATTTCAAGAGATCGTTTTGAGAAACAGTTTTTCTATCTTCACGAGCAGCAAGAATTGCTCCCTCGTTCATAAGAGAGTACAGATCAGCACCAGAAAATCCTGGAGTTCTCTCAGCAACAACTTTCAAATCAACATCATTAGCAAAAGGTTTTTTGCGGGCGTGAATTGTAAGAATGTCTTCTCTATCACGACGATCTGGTAGATCGAGGATCACTCGACGATCGAATCTTCCCGGACGAAGTAGTGCTGGGTCAAGAACATCTGAGCGGTTTGTCGCAGCCATAACTATAACTTTCTCATTTGGCTCGAATCCATCCATCTCAACGAGTATTTGGTTTAGAGTTTGCTCTCTTTCATCGTTTCCTCCACCAATCCCACTTCCTCTAACTCTTCCAACAGCATCTATCTCATCAATAAAAACAATCGCCGGAGAAGCCTTCTTGGCCATCTGAAACAAGTCTCTCACTCTTGATGCTCCTACCCCAACAAACATTTCAACGAATTCACTTCCTGAAAGATGAAAAAATGGAACACCAGCTTCTCCCGCCACCGCTCGAGCAAGTAGAGTCTTCCCTGTTCCAGGTGCTCCAGTTAGAATCACCCCTTTTGGAATACGAGCTCCAATGTCAATAAATTTTTTCGGGTTTTTCAAAAAGTCTACGATTTCTTTCAATTCTTCTTTTGCTTCTCTTGCACCAGCGACATCTTTGAAAGTAACTCTGTTATTTTTGTCATTTGGATTTGTGATTCGGGCACGAGATTGTCCAAAGTTAAAAGCCTGCATTCCTGCACCTTTCGCCTGACGAGCAATAAACCAAAAAAAGAAAACCAAGAACAAAATTGGAATAAGAATTGGTAGTAGATTGAGTATCCAGTATCCAACACCTGATTCACTTTTTATTCCAACCTCAACTACAGACAACTTTTCGTCCGTTACTCCTAGATTTTTCAAAGATTCAAGAACTCCACTCTCTGCTTCTTTCTTGCTCTCTTGAAGAGATCCATCCATTAGTTCAATAGAAATCTTTTCTCCTTCAACTTCTACCTTCTTAACTTGGCCGAGATTTATTTCAGACGCCAATTGAGAGAGAGGTATTTCTGTCTTTTCAACCTTGTTTCCTGTCATTGTGTAAATAGCCGAAAGAGCCATAAAAATAAGAACGATAAATGTGAAATGAGTGAAAAAGGAAGGTGTTTTATTATTGTTTCCTCCCTTTTTGCCCATTTTTTTGTTTTTCTTTAAGAAGTTATCCATTCGTAGAATTATACATAAAAATCAGCTTTTTAAAAGAGTATGCTAACATTAGTTTATGACAAAAAAATACTCTAAATCTAAAAAAATATTAGCCCTCCTTGTTTTACTAGTAATTGTTTACTTTCTATTTCTAAATAAAGAACAAACCCCTAAAGAAATAGGCACCAACGGCCCCTCTTCTCTCCCCGCTGAAGAAGACACTGACAAAACCCTGTTCGATAAAATATCAAACTCAAAAATATCAGTCCCTGATCAAAACGCAGAAGTCGAACTAGAGGAAGGTTATGGAGAATTCCAAATAGAAGAAACGACAGTAGAAGGATTCGTTAGCCTAGAAAATGTTTATACCGTCGTAGAGGCGGGTGGTGAGAAAAATCTTTTTGGAGTTGCTTCTGTCTCTCCTGGAGGAAGTGGAGTTTTCCAATACTTGGTTTGGTACAAAGAATCTGGAAAAGAAATAATCACCGTGTCATCTATCTTTTTTGGCGACAGAACCGCAATAGACAAAATATCAGCAAAACAAGATGGAACTGAAATAGAGATCACACTAGAAACTCGTGAAAGAAAAGAAGACGAACCAATGACAGAAGAACCTAGTGTAAAAAAGACCCGGATATTCAAAACATCTGGAAATACTCTTATAGAAATCTAAATATTTTCGTTTAGCTTCTTTATAAACTCACTCACCTCTCCTCCGAGAAGCTCTAAGTTCGGTACGACACAGTGTCCCCCGATTTTTCCTTCAACGTGTTTTAAAATATATTTTTTATATTCTGGATGTCCGAGCTTCTCATATCCTTCGTTATATGACTGATTTGATTTCGTGTAAACGATATCAAAGTCTAGATTATTGTCTACACAATACTTGTGAATTATTTTTTCCAAAATAATATTCCAACCATAAACTGTTGTATCCCACAATTTCATTGCTTCAGTATCGCGAGAATTTTTTGTAACAATAGTTTTTATTCCGTAAGCTTCGAAAATATTTGAAGCCTCTTCAGCTTTTTCTCCACCAAAAAATTTCTCAAAAGTTAAGATACCTTCTTTCAGATGCGGATGAATTCCTCGAACCGGAGAATGAACGGCATCAAGGGCCTCACTTGTGCCAACTGGAACAGTGGAATGAATTATAGTTATTTCTGGGGTAAATCTATCTTGGTAGCCCTTAACTGTTTCGACAAAGGAATCAGAAAAAGGAATAGAAATATGCAAAACATCATAGTGAGAAGCCAGTCCGTCTTGGTTGTTCAGATCCAGTCCGTCTCCCCCAACAATCTCTCTAATAGCGGAGCCAATCTGCCCGAGCCCTATAGTTAAATGAGTTTTTTCCATTCGGATATTTTATCACAAAATAAAGGCCGTCTTGTTTGACACATTGGCATTCGAGAGGTAGTATCAAGCAAAACTTGTGCTATGAAAAAAAGAATGAAGAAGTTAAGTAGACACACTTTTGTGGCTGAAGAAAAATCACAAAAGATCATCAAGTTAATAGCCGGACCAATGGCAGAAGTTGCCAGAGGTGGAGTAAACAACAAGATGAACGTTCTCGGACCAGCAGAGAGCCTGTCGAGAAACTATGATAGAGCGTTGGGTATTTTTAATAAAATTCCGGATGAATTATTCAATAATGACACTAATTCAATTACCGAAATAAAAAGAATGATTGGAGCTGTTCAATCATACAAATTAAAAGAAGAGATTGAAAACCTATTTCAAATTATCGAGGAAAGAAATCCTAATAAATTGAATCAAAAAATTAGTTCAATAAGAAAACATATTACAATTATCCGTGATATGAATTCCCTAATGAGAAATGAAAAAATAAAATTGACCGCATAAGTGCGGTTTTTTGTTTTTTAAAATATTAAATTAAATGTTTTTTGGTGAAGGCGTGGCCGGAAGAAGATTTTAGATATTTCTCAAAATCATAAGCTTTATATTTATCTAAAAAGGCACAATACCATATTAATTTAAATGGGGCTTTATTTTTATTTGATTTGGTTTCAAGATTGTTGTGTTCAGAAATTCTATTTTTTAAATCTTTTGTAATGCCAATATATCTTGAGTCATCTTTGAGGCTCTTTAATATGTAAACATAATACATACGAATAATTATACCCCACTCCGCCAAGGCTTCGCGGGGTCCACCACTTCAAACTTTACAAGTTTTCGCGTGCTTCGCACCGCGAAACTAAAACACTCAACTTAAAGGTTGAGTGTTTTAGTGAAGTGGTGGAGATGGGCGGAATTGAACCGCCGTGCAAAGAGGAACAAAATAATAATCTACATGTTTAACAAATTTTTTTGTTTTAAGTTAGAGTGATATATAAATTTGTAAAAATCACTCTCCCCGATCTCATTTTCTCGACTCTGTGTTGAGCGACACAAAATCATAGTTTCTATTTATAACACCTTGCTTCTTCCAAGAAACCAGAAAAAAGAGGCGCTAACCATAGCTTAAAAGCTTACGCTAGAGCGAAGGCCTTACTTGCGTAAGGGCTCTCCACTGATCCAAATGTTTTTGCATTTGAGATTTTGTATAGTTTTTAACGGGCTCCATACTCCCCGACATGCAACTATTCTGAACAATCTCCCTGTCGATGCCTAGCATCCCCATGGATAGGTTTTAAATGTTTGGTTTCACTATTAGCTACAACCTAACACCTATAACCTACTTTGTTCTATCTTTTAAATGTTCTACGAATTTCTCGCTCTGTTTCGCGTTTCTTTATTGTTTCTCGTTTATCGTATTTTTTCTTTCCACGAGCTACCGCGATTTCAAGCTTAATTTTCGTTCCTTTATTATACAACGAAACGGGCACTATCGTCAATCCCTTCTCTCCAGCCTTGCCTTCAAGTTTCTTTATTTCACTCTTGGAAAGCAGAAGCTTTCTGGTCTTGGCTGGCTCATAATCCTTTGGCGTATTCTTGGGCTGGTAAGGCTGGATTGTCGCCCCAACTATGTAAGCCTCTCCTCCCCTTAATATCACTTGAGAGCCTACAATAGACACCTTTCCACCTCTTATAGACTTAACCTCGGCACCAGACAGCACAATACCCGCCTCGGTCTTATCAAGGATCTCATAGTCAAAGAAAGCTTTCTTGTTTTCGGCATAATTCATTACCTAAAAAGTATCGCAAATAAGGGCTATTTTGGGAAATCGTGAGCTATTTACAAAAGCTAATAGATGTGATATAATCTGACAAAATTTAAAAAATGAAGAGAGCCTTTGAAATTACTCTGTTTCGTGCGGACGGGAGTCCTATTACGAAACCTCAGGTTGAGACCCTGGCTATTGGAGAGAGAATTGATTTCTGCATTAAAAGCAATTTCCCTATTTACGGATATGCCTGCAGAGGTAAAAATTTTAGAAACTTATTTATTAACGAAAAGAAAGAGCTAATTGGTTTTTTGGTTGTTTCAAATCCGGCGCCGGATTCAAAACATGTTACAGTGTGCGAATTTGACCGCGGGCTTATTAACGGCTTTGAAATAGCGCTAACTCATTTCGACGGAAGAACTGAACTGATTGTTTACACAACTTGGCAGGTTGCCTTCCACGGAAAAAGAAAAGACATCCAAATCAAAGGGGTTAGTTTTGATTCATTGGTGAATGGATTAAAAGAATTTATTGAAATCAATATTTCCAAAATCCCATATGAACCATGGAACATCAAATTCCAACCCTACACAAAAACCCCAGCCGGAAGAAAAATGGAAAAAGATGAAATTTTCATTCAACGATTCCGTCCACATACTGGATTCGGAACCGCCATTAATAAATGGGGAGAGAGAGTGATGTTAGATTGGAAATCGATCGCTGATATTTTTACCCTTAAAGAAGGTTCCATTGTTCAGGCTACGATTATTGATCTGGAAGAAGAGACAAAATTAGGAATTAAAAAAACGGCAATAATTGGCGCAATCACCGGCGAAAAAATGGTTTACCAGAACAAGGAGTTAAAGCCAGTTATCCTTGGCGACATCAACAATTTATCTTCGTTAGCAGAAACCTTTGCAGGAAAATTAAAAAAGAAAACTGCTTAAAAGTTATTGGCTAGCCTTCTAGTCATGACGAGCCGCACTGATTCTGAAAAGATAAGTGCGGTTTTTTTATTTCCCCTATTTTACTTTTTTCCTATTCTTATCTTATTCTTGCCCTTACCTCTTATTAGCAATTTTACCACGATCGTGGTAAAATTGCTAATAGCTGTGGGTTAGAAAGATCTCTTTTAAATACCCCAGTTTCCTTTTTATAAAATCCGTATTTGCATAATCGCCTTATCTTCTTGTAATCATATGAACCAGTAAAAATCGACGCTCCGAAGGAAAAATCAATTTGTTTGAGCCCGGCGAGTTATTGATTTTAGTCGATTTTTACTTCGTGAATATTTACAAGAAGATATTGGCGAAAAGTTTTTGGATACTTTTTCAAAAAAGTATCGATAATATGGGTTTGACTAAGAGACGTTTTTTAGATACAATAAGCACCTAACAAATCAACTAAATTCTTGAAAGAACGAGTAAACAAAGAAATAAGAGCGACAGAACTCCGTGTCATAGGGCCTGAAGGTGAGAATTTTGGGGTTATTTCCTTTAAAGAAGCCCTCGAAAAAGCCGAAGCTCTCGGACTAGATCTAATTGAAGTAGGAGCTGGAGCTACTCCCCCAGTTGCCAAGATTGCTGATTTCGGAAAATATCAATACGAACAAAAGAAAAAAGCTAAATCGATAAAAACAGCCAAGCCAACCGAAACAAAAGCAGTTCAAATAAAAATTGGAACTGGAGATCACGACCTAGAAATGAAAGCGACACTTGCTTCAAAGTGGCTATCAGAAGGACACCGAATAAAAATAGAACTTTATCTATCTGGTAGATCGAAATACTTCGAAGAGAAGTTCTTCAAGGAAAGACTTGAAAGAGTCCTTAAATTTATCACTGTTCCTTATAAGGTTTCAGAGGATTTCAAGAAAAGCACCAAGGGTTACGGTATGACCATAGAGAAGGCTAAGGCGGTTGACCTAAATTTGCCAAAAAGAGAAGAATAGGCTAAGATACAAGGACTATGACGATGAAGACAAACAAGTCTTTTACCAAAAGGCTAAAAATAACTAAGAACGGCAAGCTTATCGGAAGAAAGCCCGGTTTTAGCCATTTCAATGCTAAACAGGATAGAAGAAAGCAACTAGCTGGAAACAGAGGAGTTGAGTTCATTTTGCCGAACAAAGAGAGAAGTCGTGTATTACCTGGAAGATAATTTTTAATATATGTCACGAGTAAAAAGAGGAACAATCAAAAATAAGAAGAGAAAGAATGTCCTAGCGATGGCTAAGGGATACCGTTTTGGTAGAAGCAAGAAAGAAGCGGCAGCAAAAGACGCTATCAAGCACGCAGGAACACACGCTTTCGCTCACCGAAAAGACAAGAAGAACGAAAACAGAAAAGTTTGGACAATAAAAATAAATGCCCTAGCTCGAGAAGAAGGAATCTCATACAGCAAACTAATCGACGCTCTAAAAAAGAAAGAAGTAATACTAGACAGAAAGATTCTTGCAGACCTAGCGGAAAACCACCCAGAAGTATTCAAGAAAGTCCTCGCTACTGTAAAATAACTCCTAAAATAAAAACCCCTGATTCATTCAGGGGTTTTTATTTTAGTGCCTTTCTACTGGTGGGGCAGTGGAGAATCTAGCAAGTGAAGCCTCCTCTTCTGACCCGGCGTCCTTATACTTTGTCTCCTCAACAATCTTTATTATTTTTGAAACAAGTTTAGCTGGATCACTATCAAATATAATTTTTGCATTCTCTCTGTGACCCTTTTCAAATATATGTCTTAATTCTTCATCCATCTCCCAAGATCCTTCTAAAACTCCAATTGGAATTCCCCTCTCAAAGGCAATCGTGAATTCATGAACTGTTCCAATTCTTCCACATCCAATGAATATGGCGTCGCAACTCTGAACAAACAATAAGTCACGTCCCGGAAAACCAAAACCTGTATAAATTATAAAATCCATATAATCGAGCGGTAGACGGAAAACATCTACATGTTCCCTCTCTCCTGATGCCGGAGAAATACCAATAGATACACCCTTTTCTTCTTTTGCACCAATAGCGGACCAGAAAGGGAAACCTGTGGTTGCTCCAGTTACTAGGATCCCTCCCTGACGAACTATCTCTCTACCAAGATCTTTTGCCTTATCTAGAGCATCAACTCCACAGTGCCCTGTTTCAGCGGCTCCTGAGACTCCTAATTTTAATTTTAGATGACTATGTTTACTTCCGTCCCCAATCGGTCCGTTATAGCAGAGATATTCTGTTTTCTTTTCTTTATTATCCATCACGTATTTATTTATCTTACCATTTTAAACTAACAACCTCTTCAGCCTTTGGAACCACAGCATCTATTCCGAGATAATCTCTAATTCTCTGAGCCAAAAACATCGAACTCTTAGGCTCTCCTAAAACAACAAAAACTTTTTTAACCTTATCACTAACATCTTCAACGAATTCAAGTAAGTGATCTGCGTCTTTGTGTCCAGAATATCCAGAAATTTTTCTGATTCTAGCTTGAACCGCAACGTCTTCACCGGAAATACGAACCACCTTAGCACCCTCTTCAATTGTTCGCCCAAGTGTCCCCATAGATTGGTACCCCGTAAGTAGGAGCGTATTCTTTGAGTCTGGAAGGTAGTTTATCTCGTGGTGAATTATTCTTCCACCGTTAGACATTCCACTTCCCGCGATTATTATTTTTGGATTTGGAGCTTTCAGAATTGCCTTTGACTCTTCGGTTTCCTTGGTCACAGTAAGTCCTGGGAAATTATAAATATCATCTCCGTCTGAAATTAATTTCTTTGCCCCGTCATTCAAATAGTTCGTAAAATTCTTATATACATGAGTTAGCTTTATCGCCAGAGGAGAATCTAGGAATATTGGCATAGCTGGGATTCTCTGGTTTTCTACAAGATCATTTATCTCAAAAAGTAATTCTTGTGTTCGCTCAAGTGAAAAGGTTGGGATTACCAAGGCTCCACCTGATTTGTAGTTATCCTCTATAACCTCCTCCAGAAGCTTTTTTCTCTGATCTCTTGATTCGTGGTTTCTGTCTCCATAGACGCTCTCCATTATCAAATAATCCACGTTCTCAAGCTTGTCTGTGTCAGGTAAGATCGGCGAAGGAGAGTTTCCAAGGTCCCCAGTAAAAACAAAAACTTTGCCTCCATAGGATATTTCTATCATTGTAGAACCCAAGATGTGTCCCGCGTCCAAAAACCTAACAGTCGCTGGTCCGATCTTCCAAGGCTTCTTATATTCGTGCGCTTCCCAGAGTGGAAAGACTTCAGCCAATACCTCGGCATTATAAATCTTTGCCAGATCCTCTTCTTTATTTCTTCCAAGTATTGCCACAGTGTCTTCAAGCATTGGATGAGCCAACTCCATTGTTGGAGGAGTCGAAACTATCTTCCCGCGAAAACCGTCTTTTACCAGTTTTGGAATCCTACCAATGTGATCAATGTGAGCGTGAGTAATAATCAAATGTCCGACAGAAGAAACATCGTATGGAAACGGTTCCCAGTTTAATTCATCAGCTAATTTTGTTTTTTGTAGCAATCCGCAGTCAACCAAAATCTTCTCTTCACCAAATTCTATTAGAAAGTTTGCCCCTGTGACAGAACCTGCTCCACCAGCAAAAGTTATTTTAAATTCGTGTTCATTTTTCATTACTTTATATTTTATATGAGATTATGATATTTTGGAAATCTTTTGTTCTTCTCTTTGGTCAATAAAATAAAAGTAATAAGCCAAAACAGATCCAGACATATCAAATATCAAGTCTTCAATCGAGTCCATCATTGAAACCAAATCTGTCCCAGTGTTGTTTTCAACAAATAATTCAAACAATTCCCAGGCAACTCCAACCAAAAATACTCCAACAAATAAAATTACTCCAAATTTCTTACTTGAAAAAGATACTTTGGCCTTAAAAAGCAGAGCGATGATAAGCAAAGCTGAAACATATCCCCCGTAGAAGTGCATCGGTCTATCAAACCACCAAAAAATGTCATAAAGCTTTAGTTTTATAGCCAAAAAACTAATAACAAAAAGGCTCCATAGGTGCAAAACCGCCCTTCTGGCAGACCTTTTGTATAGGCTAATGTTTTCCATTTATATATTGTATCAGAATTAAAAAATAAAAATCCCTTTTTTACAAAAGGGATGCTTATTACGACTATTTGAGCATAGTGCACCTAAGACGGTACGCTACGTGGGTACACGAACTTAACTGTTAAACATTTAAGTTACGGCTGTTCCCATAAAAATAGTGTTCAAAGGCACTAAATCAAATAGCCGTACAGATATTTTATATCAAAATAAAATAGTAAACAACTAGACGAAGTTAATTTTTTGTTTTGGATTTACTAAAGAAGAAAAAACCCAAGGTAGACCTTGGGTTTTTATCTATTTACAAATTACATTTCGCAAGTTCTCTTGTATTCCATGATTACAGAATCTCCGAACCAGTGTTTTATTTCATGCTTTGCTTCTTCAGGTGTTTCTGAGGCGTGAATTATGTTTGCAACAGCTCTTTTTTCTTTGTTTGCAAGAAGTGGAGAGTCGTTTGAAAAATCTCCTCTGATTGTTCCCATATCAGCAAGGTACGGGAGAGTATTTCCAGCTATTTTTCTAACCATATCAACGGCATGGACTCCTTCAACAACCATTTTAACTAATGGGGCACTTGTCATGAAATCAATTAACCATTCTCTAACCTTTGGCCCCATGACTTCTGGATCATCTGTTCCATAATCTGCAACCATATCTAGTCCATACTTCTCATATGTCCCTTTTGTTTTAGTTCCAAGTCTAGTTATCCAAGCTTGATCTTTTGGATAATGTTCATCAATTTTCACTCTTTCTGGCTGAAACATCTCTAGGGCAACAATCTTCAGATCTCTCTGCTCGAATCGTTTAATAACCTCTCCAATGAGGCCTTTCTTTACTCCGTCTGGCTTAATTAAAACAAATGTCCTTTCACTTTTAGGATCCATAATAAAAAACAAAAATTACTTTTAACTAACAGAATATAGCAGAAAAATGGCTGGAATACTACTCCATTTTATTGGCCTTTTTAAAGCGGTCAAAAATCTCTTGTTCAACCTCTGCACGCTCTCTTCCGTATTTCAAATAAGATAATTCCTTTAGCTTTTCTACTTGTTCTTTGTTTCCATCTGGAAAACCAGGGAAAATAATATTGAAAGGCCTAACTGTCGGCGCTCCGTTTACAATCATAGAAACATAAGAGTTGAAGTTATCTAATCTTGTTATGTCTTGTGCGCTAAATGTTGGTAAAAACTTTGATTCCAAAAACTTTGAGTCTTCGGGGCTTACTCTGTGTATTGCCATTGATCCAATGTTTCCGAAAACCGCATTTTTTATTTCTTCTGTCAGCT
This sequence comes from uncultured Candidatus Saccharibacteria bacterium, assembly GCA_964478575.1. Classification (GTDB taxonomy): domain Bacteria; phylum Patescibacteriota; class Minisyncoccia; order Phycocordibacterales; family UBA9973; genus JAGOTH01. Next base: position 24,667 of record CAYZIU010000003.1, read on the forward strand.
GTCCTATGAATTGATGTGCCACATTTAATGAAAGTCTGTATTTTCTAGCCTCAGACAAGATAGAAGCAATTGCTGGAGTTGTAACATTCTGGAACTCATCAATGTATAAATAAAAGTCTGGCAATTTCTGTCCATAAGAGTCCGCTCGAGAAAGAGCTGCCATCTGAAGTTTTCCAACAATAATCATTCCAATAAAAGAAGATCCTATTTCTCCCAAAAGTCCTTTT
>CAYZIU010000003.1:24903-32951 GCA_964478575.1 uncultured Candidatus Saccharibacteria bacterium
CGAAAATTAAGAACAGAAGTTTCTTGAAGAACAATCGGTCGGAGAAATTCGTTGGAAATAAATCTATCGAACTTTGAAGTAATGTATGGGACAAAGTTCTCAAGTCCAGCCTCCCCTTTCGTTGCCTCAGCCGAAGCCCAGAATTGTTTTACTCTTGGGTCTTTGCAGTGAGATAGTTTCAAGTCTCTAAATGTTTTGTCAGCCAGAACTCTAGTTATTTCAAGAAGAGTGTTTCCACTTTCTGGATGACTCATAACTAAGTCCGCACTATATGTAAAATACTGTTCAAATTGTGGACCTCCTGTAGCCTTCATGTCGAAGAGCTGGTTGAAGATACCAAATAGCGCATCAATAACAATTGATTTCTGTTCTGGGTGATTTACATCATACTCAAGCATGTTGAGCCCCATTGGTCTTGGTGTGTAGGACGGATCAAAATAAATAACATCTTCATATCTCTCTGGTGGAACATATGACAAAATATCTTGAATATCATTTCCGTGTGGATCAATAAAACAAACTCCGTCTCCATTTTCCATGTCCTGTTTTATCATTGTCTTCAAGAGACTTGTTTTTCCAGTTCCTGTCTGACCAATAACATAGAAGTGTCTCATTCTGTCTTCACGTCCGAAATGAACCGGTGTTCTTTTGCCTTGATGATCGTTGTAACCGAGAAGAATTCCACCTTCACTCATATCAACCGGAGCAGGAGAAGTTCCGGCTTTTGACTGACGGAGCTGTCCTGGATCAGAAATGCTTGATGGGAAATGAAATACCGTAGATAGTTCTCGCAAGTTCATCGGAAGTAATTCCCCATCTCTTATATTTCTAAAAGAATAATCTCTCAAAAATTCTGGTAATGCTCTATCTTTGACTGGAACAAATTCGAAACTATTACTTGTTGGATTGTCGAACTGATTAAACGAGCTCTCCAGTTCGTGAACGATATCATCGGCTCTCTCTTTTGTCTTGGCAGAAGCGATAACTCTAATCTCTGCAGATAAAATAGAACTCTTTGTTTTTTCGGTAATATTAGCAATAGCTATCTCATGTTCGGTTTTTACTTTTTTTTCTTTTTTCTCTTCTGAAGAAAAAGTTTTTACGGTATCTTCTAGGAATTTTATAGCTCCACTCTTGCCAGCTTCTCGATAAGCACTGTCCACACTCATTCCTTCTTTTATATAATTGAGGGACTTCATCATTCTCTTTACCGCTTGTTGTCCTTCCGGACGAATAACCATCTGAATGGCCGCTCCTTCCGTGTCTCGATCAAGCTTAGAAAAAGATTTCATTATTAAGTTTATAGGATCATATTCAAAGGCGTCGTATGTTTTTATCGGAAATGATTCGTGTTTCTTGAATTTTATATAAGCCCCGGAAGATGCCCCTCCGACAGAGAATATATTGTAGTCATCAGTTACCTCTTTTATTTTTGCGCTTGGCTCAACGGATAAAACCTGTTTTTCTAGAAGAGTAAATTTATCCCTTGGAACAGAAGCATATACAACAACTTCATCACTACCGGCAGATAGAGCCACCTCAATTGTGAAATGTCTTTTACCTTTATTGTCGGAACCATCCCCGATTGATTGCATCCCAGCATAAAACTGCTCCATTGAAGCAATGAGGGCTTTAAAATTTTTCTGATCTTCTTCTAGACTTTCTGGAATAGTAATTTCCGCTAGAATCATTCCAAGCGACTGCTCTAGAGCGCTTCCCTCCTTTAGACCCGCAACTCCTCCATTTGAAAATAAATACTGAACAAGGAAACGATGAAAATCATCCTCTAGATGCGGATCTTTTAATTTTTCTACAACTGACAGCGCATTCTTGATTCCTTTGTCTAACAAAACACCAAGTAGTTCCTCCATTTTTGCATCATGAGATTCTGGGCGAAGACGAAGAACCATTCCTTCCACTTTTTGCACAGGAACAGCCATTTCCTTTGAAATAACATTTTCTGGTTTTTCAGATTGATACTCCTTTAAAACATCTCGAGCTGTCTCTGTTTCGAGTTTAGTTTGATCCAAGTTTTTTTCAGCTTCATGACGCCTTGCAATCCTCTCACGAATATTCAAAAGCTCCTGCTCTTTGTTGTTTGATAATTGATCCATTGATTTGATTATAACAAACAGCCCTTTGACAAGCACGCGTTTTAATATAAACTTTGGGTAATGAAAGAGGAATTAGAAAAAATATCTGGTGGAATTCCAGAAATATCTATACCAAAACCAGAGGTAAAAAAAGAAAACCTCTCTATTGAGAATGAAATAACCAGACTAGAAGCAATGCATGTCTTGGGTCAGATAGACCTCGGGGACGAGCAAAGCTCTTTTTCAAAAATATACATTGACCTACTAGAAGAGTATGAAAAAAAGTACGGCGAATTACCAAAAGAGCCTTTTGTTAGAGATGAAAAAAGTGCAAAAGAAATACTTTCTCCGTCCCGCCCAAGTGAAAAAATAATTTCCTCAGAAGCAAACATCCCCTCCCCGGCAGTTGAGGGAAGAAGTATAAAAACTAGTCCCAAAGTATCTCCCCTTTCTCTCTTTGAAGAACCTCTTAGTATTTAGTTAAAACCTCAAATCCTTTTTCTGTAATTAGAACTGTATGCTCAAAATGAGCCGACAGTTCTCCGTCTTTGGAAACTATTGTATAACCATCTTTTAGTGTAGAAATCTTGCCGTTTCCTGTGGTTAGCATCGGCTCAATAGCAATAACCATTCCCGGAACTAACTTAGGTCCATCATTTTCAGATCCCCAATTTGGTATAAAAGGCTCTTCATGAACTGCTCTTCCCACCCCGTGTCCTGAGAGGTCTTGAACTAGCGAAAACCCCGCCTTTTTAGCTGTTTTTGAAACTGCTTGCCCTATAACTCCCACCCTTTTACCAGGCACTATAGCCTTTATACCGTCATCTAAGCTCTTCTTTGTGGTACTTAGCAGGTTAGATAGCTCCTTTGGGATTTTACCCACCCCAAGGGTCACAGCCATATCTGTAAAGTATCCTTTGTAGTTTAGACCAAGATCAATAGTTACAATGTCCCCCTCTTTCAAAACTTTATTACTTGGTATTCCATGCACAATCTCTTCGTTAACTGAAACACAAAGAGCAGAAGGATAAGGATAATCAGCTCCATCTGGAGTGTAGTCTAAAAATGCCGGAGTAGCTCCTTCTTTTTTTATTAATTCTTGAGCAAACTCATCTAGCTCCAAAGTTGAAACTCCAACCTTAACTTTCTTTTTAACTTCCATTAAAATCTTTGAAAGCTTTCTGCCAGACTCACGAATCAATTCCAAATCTTCTTTTTTATTAAAAACCGCCATCTTATTTTAAATTTATTTTTTCCATCAATTCTCTGTGGACTTCTTCTATGGATTGTTCACCATTTATTTCAATATAGTCATAAAAATCTTTTCTAACTTTAAAGAAATCAATACAAGGCATAACATCTGAGTTAAACCAGGCCAGTCTACCCTCAACTGACTTCTTGTCTATATCGTCACTTCTTCCTCTTCCCATCAATCTCTCTCTTGCCCAATCTTCAGACACATTAATGTGAATCACCTTTGCTCTTTCTCTATTATAAAAACGCATAGCTGTATCAAAAACTATAACCTCAGAAAAACTTCGTGGCGTTCCATCAATCAGCAAGTGTTCATTACCAGTCATTGATTCAATAAGAATATGGGACCAGATATGAACCGCCAAAAAGGCTGGCTGGAGTTCACCCCTCTTTGAAAGCTCTCTGGCGAGGTCTTGTGTATGACCTTTTTGAGACAGTAGCTCTCTAAATCTAGCTCCACTTTCGAGATGAAAAATCTTCCTCTCGGGATCTTTTTCTTTCAGGAAGGCGTCCAAAAGATCAACTTGCGTTCCTTTGCCAGAACCTGATCGGCCAATGAATATATAAGTTTGTGGAATCATGAATAAAATGAGTATAACTTAAAGCTTCTAAAATAAAAAGATTTCAAACTTAAATTGACTTTAGTTAAAAGTCGTGATATTATCTTAAAAAAATTAAACATGAATCTTGATTACTTTCTTCAAGGATTAATTTTTGTTTTTGCTCTTTTATATAAGTATCTAATAGCGAAAGAAAACTTCTGGGGATGGGTTACATCAATTATTGCAGGGTCTTTATCCCTAACTTACCTCATTATTTATTCTTATCTTCCCATAATGATAAGTTTAGAGATTGGTTTTATTCTTCTTGCTATATATGGAATTTATAAATTTTCACAGAAAATAGATGCGCTATTATTATTGGATAAGATAATAATCTCACTAACAATAATAGCCATTACCATCTTGGTAATTAAACAAATTAAAAATGAAACTGTCTGGTACGAAATAATCGCCTCAGTCTCGTATCTGGCTGGAATAATTTTATTGGCACAAAAGAAGCCTTGGTTTAAAATTACAGGATGGTTACTGTTTGCGACTGGTTCAATCTGTTACGGAATTGTAATGTATAAAAATGAAGCATACATATTATTCATATTGGATATTATCTCAACTAGCCTCTCGCTCTACGGTATATGGAAAGTAAAACAAAAGTTAAAAATAAATAAACTAAAAAGCGCCCCTTAGGCGCTTTTTCGATATCCTCTACTTTAGTATTCTCTCATCGCGATCTGCGCATCAACCTTCTTAAGAAGATCAATAACAACATTCACAACGATAAGTAGAGCTGTTCCTCCAAGCGCAATTGCTTGAATTCCAGTTAGTTCTCTCACAACGAGAGGAAGAACTGCAACAAGACCTAAGAATGAAGCACCAATGAAAGTGATTCGTCCAACTATTTTCCCAACATATTCTTCAGTAGAAAGTCCTGGTCTGATTCCTGGGATGAAAGCACCAGACTTCTGTAGATTTTCAGACAAAGCCTTTGGATCGAAAGTAACGGCTGTGTAGAAATAAGTGAACAAGAAAACTAGAACGAAATAAACAACTGAATATAGAACTGTTGATTGTGAGAAAGCGATTAATGCACCAGAAATAGAAAGCAGTGTTGCGTTTCCCGCTCCAGCCAAGAAGTTTCCAATTAATTGTGGGAATAGAAGTATTGATAGGGCGAAAATTATTGGCATAACTCCAGCTTGGTTTAATTTCAAAGGAATGAAAGTTGAAACTCCTCCGTGAGTTTTTCCTCCACGAATAACCTTTGCGTAAGTTACCGGTATTGCTCTCTCAGCTTCATTAACTGTTACAACAAGGGCAATCATAAGAATTCCGGCAACAACGAAACCTAAGTACATTGGGATAAGACTTGGATCAAATGTATAAGCTAGTTGTCCGATTGTTCCAGGGAGAGAAGCCACGATTCCCCCGAAGATTATCATTGAAACTCCATTTCCAATTCCAAACTCAGAAATCAATTCTCCAAGCCACATTAAGAAAACAGAACCAGCCACAACAAGAATAATGTTGTAGAAAAGATCAAATCCTCCAGTAAAAGAAATAACTCCTTGTCTTTGTAGAAGCATAAGAAGTGCGTATCCTTGTAGAGCAGCTAACGGAACTGTAAGAAGACGAGAATATTGAGTAAACTTCTTTCTTCCCACGTCTCCTTCTTCATGATAGAGAGCCTTAAGTCTTGGAACCATAACAGTCAGAAGTTGCATAACGATAGATCCAGTAATGTACGGACTAACTCCAAGCATTATAATAGAAAGACTTGAAAGTCCTCCTCCTGAAAATATATTAAGAAATCCCAAAAATTGGTTTCCTTCTAATAGGCTCGCTAGACGAACAGTGTCGATTCCAGGTATTGGAATTGAAGCTACCGCTCGAAAAACAAAAAATGCAAACAACACAAATAAAATCTTGTTTCGAAGACTTTTATCTCCCAGTATTAGTTTAAATTTGTGAATGAAGTTTTGCATATATTTATTTTAGATTTTTAAGAAGTTTAAGAAATCGTTCCTCCTGCCTTTTCAATCTTTACTTTCGCTGCATCTGAAACCTTTAGTCCTTCAATTTTTAGGGCTTTAGTTAGTTCTCCTGTTGCAAGGATTTTAACAGTGTTAGTTACTCCCTTTGGAATTCTAACTACTTTTTTAGCAAGAACTGTTTCTAGAGAAACAACATCTCCCGAAGCGAAGAACTTTTCTAGGTCTCGAACATTCAGGGCTAGAGCTTTCAACTTGCTTCCATCAACTGATTTAGCTCTGTTCTTGTTGTGTCCTCGTAGTTTTGGTAGTTTCTTGATTCGGTCACGCCAAGCTGGTCTGTATTTTCTTCCGGCACGAGCTGACTGTCCTTTTGTTCCCTTTCCTGAAGTTTTACCGCGTTTTCCACCACGACCAACATACTTTGGTTTTTTGTTTTTTGTATTTCTTTTTAGTGTGTGTAGTTGCATAATACTTTTTTAGATTCTTATTTTACTTCTTCAGGCATTGCAAAAGCTTCAACCTTTGGAGCTTCTTTCTTTGCTTTGTAAGGAGTAGAAACTTCTTTTAGGGCCTCGATTGTTGCTCGAGCAATGTTCAATTTGTTTTTACTTCCTGAAAAGATCTTGGATGTAACATCTTTGATTCCTCCAAGGATAATAATATCTCGAACAGCACTTCCACAAACGTTTCCTTTTCCTCCGTTTGGCATAATCATAAGTCTTGCGCTTGAGTATTTTGAAGATACACCGAATGGGATTGATCCGTTCTTTGTAGTCTTAACAGTGATCATTCTTTTCTTAGCGTCACGAGCAGCTTTCTGTATTGCGATAGCTGTGTCTGCTCCTTTTCCAGTTCCAATTCCAATTGAACCTTTCTTGTCTCCAAGGGCAACAACAACTGCGAAACTCATTTTTCGTCCTCCAGAAACAACTCTTGTAACTCGTCTTACAAGTAGAGTCTTTTGGTCAAACTCGCTTTTCTCTCTTTCGAATTGAGGTCTGTCTCCAGGTCTTCCTCCTCTTCGTGGTCCACCTTTAAAATCCGGTGCTCCTCCTGGTCCAGTCTTTCTCGGTCCCCCTCTTTGATTTGTGTTTTTTCTTATTTCCATATATTTAAAATTCTAGCCCGCCCTCTCGTGCACCAGTTGCAAGGGAAGAAACTCTACCAATAAATTTGTATCCGTTTCTATCAAATACGACTTTCTTGATTCCAGCTTTAACAGCCTCATTTGCGATAGCAGATCCTACTTCTTTCGCTCTGTCATTCTTTCCTTTTGTCTTGCTCTTTGAGTCGTTAGAAGAAACTATTGTTTTCATGCTTTCATCATCAATGATTTGAGCATAGATAAACTTGTTTGATTTGAAAACAGATAGACGAGGCAAAGTTGCTGATCCTGAAATTTTTGATCTAATCTTTCTTTTTATTCTAAGTCTTTTGACTGCTTTTTTGTTCTTTGAGTTTTTCATATACTATGCTGTTTTCTTACCTTGTTTTCTTCTGATAACCTCATCAGAGTATCGGAACCCCTTTCCTTTGTAAGGCTCTGGTTTCTTGAGGGATCGAACATGAGAGGCAAATTGTCCAACTTTTTCTTTGTCGATTCCTGAAAAAGTAAATGTTCCTTTTTCTGCTGTTACAGTTATTCCCTCTGGGATTACAACCTTAACTGGGTGTGAGAAACCAAGAGCAAGATTTAGATCTTTCCCGGCAACATCCCCCTTGAATCCAACTCCTTCAAGAATTAGTTTTCTTTCATAAGGAGTTTCAACTCCTTTTATCATATTTGTTACGTGAGATGCGTATGTTCCCCATAGAGCGTTCGCAAGAATTGTGTCGGAAGCTGGAGTGAAAGAGATTTTACCATCTTCTATTTTGATAGTTACATCTTTTCTGAAAGTTCTTTTTAGTTCTCCCTTTGATCCTTTTACAGTCAAAACACCATCAGTCATTGAGACTGTTACGCCACTTGGTATTTCTATAATTTGTTTTCCTATTCTAGACATAATGTATTTATTAGTACTTAAATTACCAAAGTTTGAATAATACTTCTCCTCCGACCATTTCTTTTCTTGCTTTTGTTCCTGTCATTATTCCCTTTGGAGTTGATAGAACAATCATTCCTTTTCCGTTTTTAACAGGGAAAATTTCTT
>CAYZIU010000004.1:0-25559 GCA_964478575.1 uncultured Candidatus Saccharibacteria bacterium
GTAAAAAATATTTTCCTAAATGTTTTTGCGGTTTTTTCCGTATTTGTTTTATTTTTTTCTTTTTTCTCAAAAACATCTTTTGCCATAGAACCTCGTCCTGAATCTATAAAGATAGAAAAAACTGAAATAACAAGTAACTCTATAACGGTAAAAGTAACAGTAATACATAACGACGAAAGTGGGATGGACGCAGGTCTTGGGTGTGATCTTGTTTTGAATGTAAAAAAGGCAACAGATGTGGAATTTACAAAATCAAACGAGTTTATAGATGGGGTGAACTGTGGATCCGATCCTGTCGCAACTGTAAAAATAAAAAACTTAAGCCCGGGAACAGCCTACAACATTCAGCCGGTGTATGAGGAAGAGGTTGCGATATTTGGCGACTATTGGGTTTTTGAAGAAGTTCCGACCATTACAGAAACAACACTACCTGGAGCTGTTGCTGGAGGAGAATATGTATTTGAGTTAATAGATGGACACAGTGCTTTTTTGGACCAATACGAAGGTAGCGAACTATCCACTATACAGTTAGACAGCGAAGCGGAAAAAGTTGGGAAAGCCGGTGGAATCTTCAAACTAAAGTTAGATAGTGCAAAGAATGATGCCGGTTGGCCAACTGGTCACTACTACACAGACTGGAATCACGCAGAAGGGGCCGATGATAACGACAATGAAATATATATTGGGGTTGTTTACAATAAAAGCGGAGTAAAAATAGAAGAGGCTCCATACATCACAACTGACCCGACAGGTGAGGGAGTAAAAGACAACACACACCTTCCTGTCTATGTGACATTTTCTTTTGGAGAACTAGAATTTGAGACAGAATACACATTAAAAAGCTATTACAAGGCAAGCAATGGTGGAGATGGCCTCGGGGTAAACGCCTTTGGTTCCTCTGATGAGTCTTACATAGAAATAGAGAGTTTGGACTTTAAGACACTGGCAAAAGGCCAAACTGAAGTAATTGAAACCCTTGGGACAACAGAATCTGGCACCGGAGTAGAATATGAGACTGGAGGGGGACCAAACTCGGGAATTGATAAGATTAGCTGTAAAGGTCATCCATCGACATGGGACGGATGTTTCGTTTTGTGGTTTCACTCTTTAATCTTTGTACCATCTCAAGCCGTCCTTCGTGTGGCCGCCTCTCTCACAGACGCACTTCTTTCTTTTTCTATAAGCAGTATTATTTACAACGCCTCAACTTTCACTGAAACAGGATGGGAAATAATAAGAGATATTTCAAACCTATTTTTTATAATAATTCTTATATACGTTGCGATTGGAACAATCCTTGGAAACCAAAAAGGGGGTGTTCAGAAAATAATCACACAATTAATTGTTATAGCCCTTTTGATAAACTTCAGCTTATTTTTTACAAGGCTAATTGTTGACGCCTCGAATATAATGGCTCGGGTTCTGTACAACACGATGACCGTTGAAGGACAACCAGAACAAGCCATTGTTCAGGGAACAGGAGTTGATACTGAACAGAAGTCTCTATCTAGAGCAATTGCGAGTGGACTAAACTTCGAAAAAACAATAAGCCCTGAAATCTTGGCACACCCGAATGTAAACTTAGGATACTTTTTCTTAACTTATTTGTTTGGAACAATTTTATACTTAATAGCAGCATGGGAATTCTTTTTGATTGGAGTTATGTTTTTGCAGAGAATAATGGAGATTTGGCTATCCATGATTTTTGCTCCTTTTGCTTTCATAAGTACAGTGGTTCCTGGATGGGGTAAATATTTTGGAAGAGTTAACTGGAAAAACTGGCTCGACAATCTACTTTGCTGGTGTTTTATCGCCCCTATTTTCTTGTTTTTTGTAATGCTTATTTCTGCATTCATAAACTCTGGTTTCTTAGATGGGCTATTTGTTGCAAAAGAGTCTGGACAGATAAACCTACTGATGTTTTGGGCGGCGGTACTAATGCAATTTATGATAATAATCGGTTTATTAAAACAAGCTCGAAAGACTGCCAAGAGTATGGGATGCGAGACTGCAATCAACTTCTCAGACTATGCTGCAAAATGGGGAAAGAAGGTTGGTTTTGGGGCAGGAGCGCTTGCTTTGGGTGTTGCGAGTGGTGGAGCGGCGGCAATTGGAAGAAATACTCTTGGTAGAATGGGAACAAATGTGGCTCAAAGTGAAAGCCTAAAAATGAAGTCTAAACAATCTGGAATGTCTGGTTGGGTTGCAAGACAACAACTAAATACAGCAAATAAATTAAGCAAATCATCTTTTGATGTTCGAAAAACAGCAGCTGGAAGTGGACTAAAAAATCTAGGATTCAAGGAAGCTGGGCTTGTTGGAAAGGCAACATCAGCTCTTGGCTTCAATGAAAGTCAGTCTGACGGATACAAAGAAAGAACTGAAAAGAGAAAGAAAAAAGAAGTTGATTTCTATAAGGAACTAAAAGTTGATAAGGCTGGTCACGATAAGATGAAAGAAAAGTATGGAGGTGGACTTGAAGACTTCATAAAAAACAACGCAACAAAATACGGATACAGCGGAGGAAATATGTCAGAATTTAAAAAGGCAAATTCTGCTAAGTTTAAAGAGGCAAAAGAGAAATTTGATATTTTGAGAGACGAACAGATGTATGGAAAATACTATGATAAATACAAGAAAAAGAACGACCTAACTTATCTGACAGAGACTCAAAAGAAAGAGGCTCTGAAAACTGTCAGAAAAGATAAGCTTGAAACAACAAAGGGTGTATTTGAGAAAAAGAATGGATCAGATAGAAATCTGGAAGACATCAACCAAGATCGATTAAACGCATACGCGGAAGTTATAGAAAAGAAGAGAGCCCATATTGCTGGAGCGGGAGTGAAGTCTGCTGGAAATGTTGGAGTGGGAGGAGCAGTGGTTAACGCAGCAGGAGGACTTAGTATGGCAGGAGCGGGAACCATCGGCGCTTTTGCGGGAATTCCTTTGCTTGAGGCGAGCGCCAAAAGCGACGCATACAAGCAGGCAGCAGAAGAATTGAGAGATATGGCAAAGGCAGAAGGAAAATCTAAGAATAAAAGAGAAAAATCTGAGGGTGATGTCGCTAAAAAAATAGAGAAAGAAGAAAAATACCAAGAAAAAGTTAAAGAAAAACTTGCTACTTGGGAGAGATTGGCTGAGGATCATGACCGAACAGCTAGAGAAGAAATGAAGGTAAAGACAGGAAAGTTGAACATAGACGATCCAGAGCTAGATGGCAAACTAGAAAAACTGATGGAAATGAATGACAGAAAAATAGCCGAACACCAACTAAAGAGAGACTCTCTTGCCGAAAAAGCAAAAGACTTTGCCAAAAAGGGTAAGTCTTTGCCAGAAAAAGAGCATGAAGATTTTGTAAAAGCCGTAACAGAAATTAAAAAACTAGAAAAGGAAAACAAAGACATGGATGGGTTAACTGAGAACTTTAAAAAGAGTGGGGAGAGACTAGATAACCTAAATGAAAAGAAGGGTAACATAGGAAAATCAACAGGTGGAGGTGAAAAGAAAGAAGAACCTAAAAAAGATGAGGGCAAAAAATAATAAATGTTGTAGAATATAGACATGGATGATGATGTAGAAAAATTAGAAGAAATAGATGAGGTTATCTCAAATGTTCCAGACGAGATTCTTTCTGCTATGGAAGAAATTAACTTCAACGACAAACTAAAACTTATGGCCTTTGATCATAAGTTAACGGTTGAAGATTCTGGAAGATTTCATGATCTTGTCGAAGGTTATATTCTTGGTGGCTACGAAGATGAAGAGTTCTCAAAAAAACTTTCTCAAATTGTTAAAAGCCCAGAAGAAACCGTAAAAATAGGGAATGAGTTAAACGAAAAGATACTTCTACCACTAAGAAAGCAGTTGATAGTAGGGTAGTTTGATTCTATGGAAAGAAATGGTGAGTTCGACGAAGACACAACAGCGGAAGTATCACCTAACTCAACTATGTCTGTCGGTGGAAATAGCCCAGAAAAAACATCACCCTTCTCAATTGTCGGCAACAATCTATCTTCTCCAAGCATGACAACACCAAAAGAAAACGATTACTCAATACCAAAGATAAATGAAGCCCCTAGACAAAGTGACCCTTATTTAGAACCGGTTGACGATATTAAACCAAAAATATAATGATTTTTCAGGTTCCACAATTTATAGATATTGAGGACAAAATTTTCGGCCCCTTTACTTTCAAACAGTTTCTATATCTTGCAGGAGGAGCGGGGTTTACCGTTGTTATGTTCAAGCTTTTTCCAACAGTGATAGCCCTTATCCTCTCTTCTCCTGTTGTGATTCTTGCCCTCGCTTTATCTTTTTTAAAAATAAACAACAAATCTTTCATTTTTACTTTGGAAGCATTTCTAAAATATCACCTCGGTGAAAAACTATACATTTGGAAAAAAGATCCTAAGAGGGCTGCTGCAGAAAAAAAATTACCCCAAAAAAATGGAGAAGAGATTCCGAGCTTGGTTCCATCTCTTACAGGAAGCCGACTAAAAGATCTTTCTTGGAGTCTGGATGTTTTGGATAATACAAAATCAAAAACGCTTTAGCGTGATATAATTTAAAAATGACGCCAAATAGTAAGGCAACACAAGAATTCGTTCCGATAAAAGAAATTCGGGATGGAGTAATAATTTTAAAAGACGGAGGCCTTCGAGGTGTCCTTATGGCTTCTTCTATAAATCTATCTTTAAAATCTGCAGACGAACAAGAAGCCACACTTTCTCAATTTCAGTCATTTTTAAACTCTCTAGAATTTTCAGTCCAAATTGTTATTCAATCAAGAAAATATGATGTTAAGCCTTACATCCTAAGTCTTGAAGGATTACTAAAAGACCAAACAGAGCCTCTTTTGAAAATACAAACTAGGGAATACATACAATATATAAGGAAGCTTACAGAAGAAATAAACATCATGACAAAAACATTTTATGTTGTTGTCTCTTATAGCCCTTCTGTTATATCTAATTCTTCAGTCTCTGGCCCTTTGAGTGGCTTCCTTTCAAAAAACAAAGGGGGACAAAATGAAAAAGAGTTAGACTTCGAAGAAAAAAGATCACAACTTGAACAAAGAATTGGGGTTGTTCAACAAGGACTGAATCGTTGTGGAGTAAGAAGTCAGCAGTTGGGATCAGCTGAGGTTGTGGAGCTTTTTTATAAAATATTTAATCCAGGTGACAGTTCTGTTGGGATGACAGCTGGAATTCAGGTAGAATAACTTATGGGAATCTTAGACTCACTAAAAGAAAAGTTTGGAAAAACAGAGGAAAGAAAAACTCCCTTAGTTTCTCCTCTCCCTGTTCTACCAGAAGAAATATATGAAGCAGCAACTCTAGAACTTCAAGACATAATTGCTCCGTCCGCTCTTCAAATTCTACCAAAATCAGTTAACCTTGGAGATAAAATTGCTAGAACATTTTTTATAATTTCCTATCCAAGATATTTGTCAGACAACTGGTTCTCTCCTGTTATAAACCTAGACAAGGTTTTTGATGTTTCAATTGCAATTCATCCAATAGACTCAGCAAAAATAATGCGAACTTTTCAAAAGAAGGTTGCCGAGGTCGCCAGTCAAATAAGCACTCGGGAGGCGCGGGGGATCGTCAGAGATCCGATGCTCGACACGGCATACAGAGACCTTGAAGACCTTCGAGACAAACTTCAGCAAGCAACGGAAAAAATGTTTGACGTTGGGCTTTATATAACGATTTATGCAGACAATGAGGCCGACCTTTTTAAAACTGAGAGTGAAATAAAATCTATTCTAGACGCCAAACTTGTATACATGAAGCCGGCACTATTCCAACAAGAGGACGGTTTCAAAAGTGTTATTCCTATTGGAGACGACAGGCTTCAAGTTCATCAAAAACTAAACACCGAGCCACTAGGAAGCCTGTTTCCTTTCGTTTCTTTTGACTTAAACACCGACAAAGGAATACTGTATGGACTAAACAGACACAACTCCAGCCTTATAATCTTTGATCGTTTTGGACTAGAAAACTACAACTCAATAACTTTTGCAAAATCTGGTTCTGGAAAATCATACGCAACAAAACTAGAAATCTTGCGTTCCCTTATGTACGGAATAAGCGTTATGGTTATTGACCCAGAAAAAGAGTATGAGTATCTAGCTGAAGCAGTTGGGGGAAGATACTTCAATATCTCTCTTACTTCTGAGCATCACATAAACCCTTTTGATCTTCCTCTACCTCAACCAGATGAAAGCGCTTCAGATGTTTTAAGAAAAAATATTATCACACTGGTTGGACTGTTTAGAATTCTTCTCGGAGGCCTTACTCCAGAAGAAGATGCCATCATTGACCGAGCGATAACCGAGACATATGCGCTAAAAGACATAACTCCGGGAAGTGATTTCTCAAAAATAGAACCTCCTCTTATGTCAGATTTTGAAATGGTTCTAGCTGGACTTGAAGGAAGTGACTCATTGGTTCAAAGAATTAATAAATATACTCGAGGTAGTTGGGCTGGATTTATAAACCAACCAACCAATGTTGATATTAATAAAAAATTTGTGGTGTTCTCTGTTCGAGACATGGAAGACGACCTTAAACCAGCTGCAATGTATATCGTTACTCACTATATCTGGAATGCGGTCAGAAGAGAGATAAAAAAGAGACTGCTTGTTGTTGATGAGGCGTGGTGGATGATGAAAAGTGAAGACACTGCGTCTTTCCTTTATTCTATTGCAAAGAGATGTAGAAAATATTATTTGGGACTAGCAACCATAACTCAAGACGTTGGAGACTTTATGAGAAGTCCTTACGGAGTTCCAATTGTTACAAACTCATCAATTCAAGTTCTACTAAAACAAGCACCTTCAACAATTGACGCACTACAGAAAACATTTAATTTAACAAATGAAGAGAAGTACCTTCTTCTAGAGTCTGATGTTGGGGAGGGAATATTCTTTGCCGGATTAAAACATGTGGCAATTAAAGTTATCGCCTCTTACACCGAAGATCAGATAATAACTTCTGACCCCTCACAATTACTTGCCATAAGAAAAGCCAAGGAAGATCTCGAAAGTTAATTAGTTTGAGAAATTAATTGTTTTTAATGTTAAAATACCTCTATATATGAATAGAGGTATTTTAATTATATTTTTAGTTTCTTTGTTTATTTTTGGAGGAGATAAGGCTTTAGCTATTTCTCCTAGTGTCGGCGTATCTGTAAGTCCAGAATCAGTGGCCCCAGGGGACTTGGTAACTATAAAACTTGAAAGCTTTTCAACGGACTTAAACAGGGCTGAAATTATCTGGAGGGTAGACGGGGTTATTCTATTAGAAGGAATAGGACAAAAAGAGTACTCAGTCACAGCTAAAGACCTAGGGGATCAAACAAAAGTTGAAATTACGGTAAACACAACAAACGGTATCCCTGTGCTAAAAACTGTTTTCATAAACCCTCAATCAATAGACCTACTCTGGGAAGCAATCGACTCTTATACTCCACCTTTTTACAAAGGTAAAGCTCTTCCTTCTCGTGGTGCGCTTATAAAAACATCCGTCGTCCCATTCCTGAAAGGGAGCAGGGGAACACTTTCAAACCCAAACTCATTGGTTTATAACTGGGAACAAAACTACAAACCATACCCCTCAGTTTCAGGTTACGGTAAAAGTTTTTATGTTTTTAGAAACACATTCCTACAAAAAGAAGAGCTCTTGAAAGTAAAAGCTTCTACTGTAGACGGAACACTAACCGCCTCTAATTCAGTTAATATCTCTTTTTTTAATCCAGAAATACTCTTTTATGAAAAAAGACCAGCTGTTGGTGTTATGTTTAACGAATCAAAGAACAGTGGATTAACTCTTACTGAGAGTGAAATATCCCTCCTTGCCGTTCCTTACTTTTCTTCAACAAAAACAAAAGTGGGAGTGCTCGACGGAACCCTTGGTCTGTCCTGGGAGATAAATGATTCTCCTGTTAGTTCAGATAAGCCCGACGTTCTAACTGTTAGAAAACCAGAAGGAGAAAGTGGCTACTCTATAATTAATTTCCAAGTTAATAGTCCCTACTTATATCAAAACAAAGAACAGTCTCTTAGAATAAGTTTTTAATATACTGTTTTTTTGATAAAATAATCATGCCATATGGAATATAATCGAATTAAAACAAATGACTAGACGCAAATTATTATATTTCGCTATTGGATTTTTCATATTTGCAATACTATTTGCTTTCATTTTTCAAATACTAAAAAATAAAAAAGAGGGTGCTTCTGGAGGACTAGTTTCTAGTGTCTTTGAAAATATTTTTCCTTTTAAATCAATAAATCAAAACACACCTGAGGGTGACTTTCTTGAAGATATTACAGTGGGAGAGATATCCAGTGAAGAGGGGATATCCGAGCGTCCAACTCTTCTAAAAATAACGGACGGCCCAGTTTCTGGAGCAACTCTTTTTGATGCAACAAGAGAGAGAATTATCTATCAAGACACCGCATCTGGGTCAGTCGCCGTAACAGAGAGCTTTGTTGGTAGATTCATAAGATTCGCAGAAAAGTCATCTGGACATATTTATGAAGTGTCTTTTGACGGTTTTGCAAAAACAAAAATAACTGGAACAACTATTCCTGGAACTGAAGAGGTTCTCTTTGATAAGAGTGGAAACTTTGCTGTTTTTAGATATTTTGATGAAACAGAAGGTCAAATAAAAACTTTTGGAGGACAGATTCCGACCTCTTCTGCTGAAATAGGCCGAGTTATTGGAGAGTATTTTGATGACGACGTTTCAGCACTATCTTTCTCCCCAGAAGAAGCTCGGGTGGTTTATTCAAAAGACGAAGGTGTTTATACAAATGTTTTTTTGTCAGATTTTAACGGAAATAATAAAAGACAAATCTTTTCTTCTCCTTTCAGTGAGTGGTTGCTTGATTGGTCAAACAAAGAAAATGTAATCCTAGCAACCAAGCCATCCGCGTACTATGGTGGATTTGTTTATAACATAAACACAAAAACAAGTTCGATGGAAAAGGTTACGGGCGGAGCAAACGGGCTAACATTTAAAGATGGCGCTGATTTGTTTGGCATTTTAGGAACAACTGGAGAAAACTCTTTGTCTGTATATTCTTTTAATAAGGAAACTTCCGGGGCAACAAATCTTGGAATCGGAACACTTCCAGAAAAATGTGAGATCTACTCTGTCTCTGTTTCGTATTGTTTTGTTCCTAATTTTATTCCGTCTGGAGCTTATCCTGATGACTGGTATAAGGGACAAATTTCTTTTAATGATTCTCTTTGGAGAATTGATTTGAATAATAGGGTTGTTAATAAGGTTGCAGACATAAGCCAAGTGGCTGGTTATTCTGTTGACGGAATATCGCCTGTTATATCAGGGGACAATGAAGACCTTCTATTTATAAACAAAAAAGACCTTTCTCTTTGGCTGTATGATTTATAAAATACTTTTTTTTCTAATATCAATCTTCTCTTTTGGATTAACTAATCCTGTTTTTGCTGCCGATGTAGAAGTGTCAGGTCTTTGGGTTTCAAACATAACCGACACTACTGTGACAATGACTGTTGATATTGTTAATAATAAAAATGTTCCAAGCGCTTACGATGTAACTCTAGCTTATAAAATAGAGGGTGCGACGGGAGACTTGGATGAAACTCCTGACATTGTTTCCGGCACAATACCACCAGGAGAAAGCACTCTACCTGTGGTTGTGATAAATTCTCTTGAACCAGGACAGTCTTACTATATAGAAGCACTAAATCACACAGTAATCGGCGGTGCTATATTTTCTGAAACACTAAAGAGCACTAGTTTCGACACACTGGAAGAGGCGACAGACACCAACAACTTGGACACAGGAGAGACCACAACTACCACAACAGACAGCAGTGGTGTTGAATGCGTTGAAACAGATGGGAGTTATTGTCTGTTGGAACCAATTCCTGAATTTGGAAACAAGATAACACCAGAAACTGGATTTGGAGAATATGTAAACACGCTTATTCGCCTAATACTAGGAGTTGTTGGTGTTATTGTTGTTATTACTTTTGTCTATGGAGGAATAATGTGGATGGGAACAGACTCTATTTTCAAAAAAACCAATGGAGAGTGCGGCCCTTGGAACACTTTTGTTAATTGGAGCTTATATAATTTTAAACACAATAAACCCTAACCTGGTTGATATTAAGATATACATCCCAAGTGCTTTTACGTCACTTAAAGTTGAGGAAATAACAGACTCTGGAGAGGTTTTAACAATTGAATATTCTACAGAGGCAGGAGAGTGCCCAACAGACTGTTCCAAGTTAAACGGAGATACAGGAACAGATGTTCCATATGAAAGCTATGGAGACAGTGTGGCATCGGGATTTAAACCAGACCTTCAGGCATTAACCCAAAAACTTAGTGGGGCGGGAATATCCTGGACAACCACAGAAGCGTGGCAGGCAACCCCAGGAAGAGAGCATAAAGCCCATTGCCACAGCGTTGGAACTTGTATAGATGCCAACTTTAGAGGGCTGGCTGATAATTCTAATCCTCCACCGGAAAAAGTTAAATCTTTTATTGACTCAGGACTTTCTATTGGATTATGTCCTATTTATGAAGTGGAAACAGAAAGCCAAAGAAACGCGGTTATAAACGCCGGAGTTGATCCGAAGTACGTAAAAAATTATGGAGGATGGATTTCCGCTCCACACTTTTCTGTTTACGGAGGAACTTGCTCCTAATTTTTATTACTCAAAATACTTAACAACAATTCTTCTTGTTTTGCCGAGTCCTATGGATTCGGTTTTTACATTTGGCTTTCCTTCAAGAAAAGTGTGTATTATTTTACGATCAAAAGCTCTCATTGGCTCAAGCTCTGTATCCTTTTTAAAAAATTTAGCTCTTTCCGCCATCATATGAGCCACTGTTTCGAGATTTTTTATTTTTTCCTTCAAATATCCGTTTGTTTCAATAAAAATACTTCTCAAAACATCTATTTCCATTCCTTCTTTTTCACAAAGCCTTCGAACTAGATGTGTTATTGAATCCAAATGCTCTCCATCTTTTCCCACAAGGTCTCTCTGGTCTCCTCCTTTGACCTCACAAAGATAAAAACCCCTCTTCTCGTCTATCTGGCAGTCTATCTCACCAAACTCGATCCCGGCGCTTTCTAGAAGGTTTTTTGTTATGTCTTTTATTCTTTCTTGGTTTTTCATATTAAACCTTAATGTTTTTCCTTATATACCACTCTTGTAGGGCAGAAAACACACTACTTACAGTAAAGTACAAGGCAACAACACCACCCGCAGCGTAGGAAACAAACCCGATCATAATTGGAGCAAGAAACTTCATTTGACGTTCCATTGTTTTTCGAAAGAATTCCTCTTTTGTTGGTTCCTTGTTTGTTTTTTCTTCTTTTTGTCCAATTTTCATTACAAAAAAATGGGCAGCTTGTGAGGCCGCAGCAAGTAGGGCAAGAACTATGCTCTTTTGAGTTAAATCAAAAAAACCAAGAAAGACTGGATCTAGCGCCTCTATTGGAGAAATAAATTTATAAAGAATTTCACTTGAAACAGTTAGGTCGTGGGAAAAAACCCTAAAGAGGGCCAGGATGATTGGAATCTGAATTAAAATAACAAGAAAGCTAGAAAAAGGATTAACTTTATTTTTTTTGTAAATCTCAAGTGTTTTTTTGCTTTGTTCTGTCTTATCTTTTGTTGTTTCCTTTAGTTTATTTATTTCTGGCTGTATCTTTTTTATTGCAATTTGTGTATAGATAGCCTTTTTTGATAGGGGATAGATTATAAGCCTAACTATTATCGTGACAATTACAACAGCGAGCCCAATGTCTGGTCTTGGAAAAACTCCCGCAAAGAAAATTAGTAAATTATATATTGGCTGATAAAAAACTTCGTGCCAAAGTAGTGAAATCATATCTATCCATTCTATATGGATATTTTTTTAGGTCAATTGATTTTAGACAGCAGGTCTTTTATATTTAAAACAACATCTTCCTTTTTTGTCTCTTTTAAGCTTTTTTGAGGAGAAATTATATAAAAACCACTAATTTTTACCAGTTTAAGGGTCTCGTCATAAAGAAGTCTTTTTACCTTATTCCTTTCTACGCTTGTTTTATAAGTCTTTTTTGACAAAATAACCCCAATTTTGAGCCTTTCCCCGGCCTTAAACCTACACACAAAAAGATCGTTTCCGATCTTTTTGTGTGGTGTTTTTATAAAAAGGTCTATTTCTTTTTGAGTGAAACGGAGGGTCTTTTTTATCATTTAAGCCTTATACTGTTAGCTTTTTTCTACCTTTAGACCTTCTTCTTGAAATAACAGCCTTACCGCTAGTGGTTTTGCTTCTCTTTAGAAACCCATGGGCTCTGGTTCTTTTTCGTTTTTTGGGATTATAAGTTATTGACATATCCCCTATAATTTCATAAAAACCACATTTTGGCAAATTTTTAATCCTTTAAACTTATTAACACAAATCCACAGGTTATAAACAGATTCTCTGATTTTTTGTATTTCTGTCGAGTTGGGTATAATAGCCCTAATTACAAATAACCAGTAAAACATAATGGAAGGGAAGTTGATTTGGGATTCTTGTCTGCAAACAATAAGTAAAGACGCTTCTGTTTCCAGAAATGCTTTTAATACCTGGTTTAAAAACACTCACTTTGTTAAAGAAGAAGAGGGAACAGTTTGTGTGGGTGTTCCAAACGACTTCATAAAAAACTGGCTGATCCAAAAGTACCAGAAACTAATCTTAAAAATTCTAGTTGAAGTTAGTCCATCTATTCGATCTGTTGATTTTGTTGTTACAAAGATGGACACGCGCCAAAACGAGAAGAAGGAAGAAATTCTATCTTCTCTAGAAGAGAACACTCTTCCTCTGCAAGATCTTTTTATTAACAAAGACGACAACTTAAACCCTAAATACACTTTTAACACCTTTGTTGTGGGTGACTTTAACCATCTGGCATACGCAGCGGCTCAGGCTGTTATTGATAAGCCGGGGATAAACTACAACCCCTTCTTTGTTTATGGTGGAACAGGACTTGGAAAAACCCACCTTATTCAATCAATTGGAAATGAAATAAAAGCAAGAAACAAAGAAAAGAAAATCTACTACATGACTCTTGAACAATTTTATCTCGACTGCGTTAATGCAATTCAGAACAATAAAATAAACTTATTTAAAGAAAAGTATAGAAAATATGATGTTGTTATCATTGATGATGTTCAGTTTATTGCAAGAAAAGACAGAACTCAAGAAGAACTTTTCCATCTGTTTAATACCCTCTATGACAGTAATAAGCAAATTATTTTTTCTTCTGATAAACACCCGAACCATATTCCTGACTTAGAAAAAAGAATGCAGTCTCGTTTTTCCGCTGGAATGATTGTTGATATTTCTGAGCCTGAATATGAGTCAAAAATGGCTATTTTAAACGCCAAATTAAAGGACATGGGAATTGAAATAGCCCCAGATGTCCTAGATTTCCTGGCTTCTTCTATAAGTGGAAGTATTAGAGAACTAGAGGGAAGTTTAAATGCTGTTTTGTGTCAGACAAAATTAAAACAAAAAGAGCTGACGATAAATGACGTAAAACAACTTGTAAGAAATAATATAAAGCCGAAGAAAACTGTTTCAGTTCCCGAGGTTGTTAAGATTGTTTCTATGTTTTACAACCTTGATGAGAATGTTTTGTATGAGAAGACAAGAAGGAAGGAGATTGTTCACGCAAGACAAATCGCAATGTATGTTCTGCGAGAAGATTTTAATGTTTCTTACCCTCATATTGGACAAAAACTTGGTGGAAAAGATCATACAACTGTAATTCATTCTTGTTTGAAAATAAAAGAGGAAATGAAAGAGGATCAGAACCTTTCCAATGAAATTGAACAGATAAGGGCCATGTTTAAATAGGTGTTGAAAAAGTATGAATAACTATAATAAAAAGTTAATAAGTTTTAAAAAAATGTTTTCTGTAAAAAAGTTATTAATTGTTTTGATTGATAATACATCTCTATTGTTAACAAGTCTTTTCTTTAACCTATCCTTGTTTAATAAGGCTACAAAAAGTTTTAAACATTATCCACATAGCTATCTTAATCATAATATCTTTATATATAAGAACTAATATATGAAAGCAATCATACTGTGCGAAGAATTAAAGAGTGCTGTTTTAAAAACAGAAAGATGTGTAGGTAAAAACTTATCCCTTCCAGTTCTTTCTAATATCCTAGTTCTCGTAAAGGAAGATTCAGTTTGCTTAAGAGCAACAAATTTAAGCATTGGAGTAGAAATAAAAATAAAATCAGAAACAAAAGAGGAAGGAGTACTTGCAGTTGATCCAGTGGTTTTAAAATCAGTTCTAAGTGGCCTAGAAGGCGACAGGGAAATAGAAATAGAAGAAAACGGGGGTAATCTCATTATTAAAACAAACAAGTCAGAATACCTCATTAAAGGCGTTCCGTTTGAAGACTTTCCAACTCTTCCACAAAAAAGTGGTGATGTTTTTGGTGTTGATCCCGAAGATGTCTCTCTTGGTATAAGAAAAGTTTCTTTTAGTGCTTCTGTTAGTGACATAAAACCAGAGATATCGTCAGTTTATATCTACAGTGATTTAAATAAATTAATATTTGTTTCAACAGACACCTTTCGATTATCTGAATTTAAAATAGAATATAAAAAAGATGTAAATTTTAAATCAGTAATCATTCCAATAAAAAATGCGGTTTTAATTGAAAAACTCCTAGAGGAAACAAGTGGAACTATTGATTTTTATAATAGTGGAACAGGGATAACTATTACTGGGAACAATATCTATATTTCAAGTAGGGTTGTTGACGGAATATATCCAGACTACAGACAAATAATTCCAAAAGAGAAAAAAACATCAATTGTTATTTTAAGAAACGATCTTTCTCGTATTTTAAAAACAGTGTCAACATTTTCTGATAGATTCAATAATGTTTTATTGAAAATAAACAAAGAAAATAAAAATGTGGAAATAAAATCTGAAAATCAAGATGCCGGTAAAATGGACGAAAACATAAAGGCGAGCATCGAGGGAGAAGATCTGGTTGTAAATTTAAACCACAAATATATATCAGATTTTGTTTCTAGTATTAATTCAGAGAAAATATCAATTGAATTAACAACTCCACAAAAACCAATAATTTTCAGGGGTGTAAACCTAAACAACTATACTTACTTGGTAATGCCGATGAATAGGTAATGAAAAACATAGAAGAAAATCTAGATAAGTGGAAAGATTTTTTACTAAATTCATCAAACAATAAAGACAAAATAAAAGATATTTTTATTAAAGTTATTCCAAAATCAAAAGGCTCTCTTAAGTATAAAGTAAACAAGCACACTCTTTTTTTGAGCACTAAATCAGTTGTAAGAAATTATATAAGAAACAAAAAGGAAGACCTTTTAAAGGAGCTTAACGAAAACGGTATTGTTATAGAAAATATAGTTTTTTCTATTCTAGATTAACTTCTATCGAAGATTCTGTCTTATTAAAAACAGAATCATAAACAACAGCCTTTATAACAAAGGAAGACTCTCCTGTTATAGAAGACGGAACAAAAGAATAGTTTTTATTTGTAACACTGGCAACAAAAGAGTTGTTAAAGAAATAATCAACTTTCTGAAATGGATATTCTCCAGAATAATCTAGCTCAAGAGAGGTTAAATCATTAGCTTTTGTTGTTATAGAAGAGCCTTGTTTGAAAGAAGCAGAAGGGAAGTTTTCTGGTATATGAATATTGTCATAACCATTAGGAATGTCTCCTTCGTCATAAATTGGGTATTTGTATTTATTCTTTTCCCACCAATCTTTTACTCCAAATTCCCACCTGTCGTATTGAGAATCACCACTTGGGTTTGCTGGGCTTGGTCCAGCGGGGTTTGTTTTTTCAACCCAATATAAAATTGTATGAACATTCGTTATTACGATTTCATCTAATGTTTCCACTGGTGTGTATTCTGTTGCAAGGCGACCAGAAATTTTATCTATCAAATAAGACTCTCCTCCTTGCCAGTATCCACGAAGAACGGGTTTCGATTCAATTCCAAGAGGTGAAGCTGATGGAAAAACCTCATTTTCTTTTTTAGAAACAACAAATCTTGTTATCTCGTTCCAGATTGGTCCAGCAAGACCAGCTCCACCTTTTTTCATTGGCTTATTGTCGTTGTTTCCTACCCACACACCGATTGTGTAAGAAGGGGTGTATCCTACAGTCCATGCGTCTTTATTATTGTTTGTAGTACCTGTTTTGACGGCCACAGAGTGTCCTGGTATCTCAAGCACAGACCCTCTTCCAAACGTTGGAACTCGGGCATCGTTGTCAGATAAAATATCTGAAATTTGGTAAGCGGCGTTTTCTGGTAGAACTTGTGAGGAGTTAAAGTTTTTAATCTCTTCCAAAACCTCCCCTTTAATATTTTCAACTTTTAAAACAGCTACAGGTTCGGTGTGTTTTCCGCTGTTTGCAAAAACAGAGTAAGCGTTTGTTAAATCCAGAAGTTTAACCTCTCCTCCTCCGATAACAAGAGTTAATCCATATCTTGATGGGTCTGTTAGTGTTTTTATTCCCATTTCTCGAGCTGTCTTTATTGCGTCGTTTATTCCCACAAGGTATAAAGCCTTAACCGCTGGAATGTTTATTGACTGGGCAAGCGCGTCTTTTATTGTCATCGGACCGCGATATGCATTGTCGTAGTTTTGTGGGCTATAACAATCTCCAGCAGATGCTCCTGGTTTTGGGTTTCCATAGAAATCACAAGTGGTTTGAAATTCTGTTTTTACATCAAACAAAACAGTTTCTGGAGAATATCCCTCCTTGAAAGCTGTGGCGTAAATTATTGGCTTGAAAGCAGACCCCGGTTGACGAGTCGCTGTTGCAACATTGAATTTTCCGTCTATGTTTTCATCAAAATAATCACGAGATCCAACCATTGATAAAATCTCTCCTGTTCTGGAATCAAGAACAACACTGGCGCCATTGTTCGCGTCATACAAACCCTCATTTTCAAGAGCTTTTCTTTTTACAACCTCCTCAGCTTTTTCTTGGATTTCATAATCCAGAGTTGTTGTTACTCGTAGTCCACCAGAGAGAACTGTTTCTTCTCCATACTTTTGTTCTAAATATTCTCTTACATAAAAAACAAAGTGAGGGGCTTTTATTCCAGTCTCTTCTTCTGGAAGGAAAACAACTTGTTCATTTTTTGCCACCTCATATTCTTCCTCTGTTATAAATCCCAAACTAAGCATTTTTTTCAGAGTGAATCCCTTTCTCTCTTCAAGTGCGTCAATATGTTTTCCGAATGGTGAATAGTAACTAGGTGCCTTTGGTAGAGACGCCAAGTATGCGGCTTCGGCAATGGTTAGTTCAGACGATTTTTTCCCAAAATAAGTATGGGCTGCTTCTTCTACTCCATAAACACTTCCTCCATACGGGGCTTCATTTAGGTATATTTCTAAAATTTGCTCTTTTGTTAGAACTTTTTCTATTTTTACCGCCAAAACCCACTCCTTAACCTTTCTGGTTATAGTCTTTTCTTTTGTAAGAAGGGTGTTCTTTATTATCTGTTGAGTTAAAGTAGATCCTCCTTGGGTGAATTCTCCTGTTGTTATGTTTACTAAAACAGCTCGCAGAAAAGAAAGGGGCCTGATTCCGTTATGTTCATAAAATTTATCATCCTCAAGAGCCACGGTGGCATTTTTTATATTACTTCCCATTTCAATAGACGGAACAACTGTCCTTTTTATGTTTTCATGAACATCATAAAGAAGTACTTCTCCGGTCCTGTCGTAGATTTTTGTAGAACTTGCTACAACCCTAGACTCAAAAGAAGAGAAGTCTGGTAGTTTTAAGGAAATTACCCAAAAAATTAATATTGCAGTGAAGAAAAAGCCGAGAGCTATCAGACCGAGCACCAGGGTTCCTCTTTTTGTTTTAAAAATTTTCATATACTTTTAAGAATAACACAGGAAATCCGTCTCGTGGTATATTATTTTTATGTTAAAAGTGGATGAGCAAAAAATTAAAGAAGTTCTAGAAAGGGGGGTAGAAGAGGTTTTTGTAAAATCAGAACTAGAGAAAAAACTAAGAAGTGGGGAGAAGTTGAGAATAAAGTTGGGAATTGATCCAACTGGTCCAAATATTCACATTGGCCGAGCTACGACCCTAAGGAAACTCAGAGCTTTTCAAGACTTGGGGCACAAGGCTGTTTTTATTGTGGGAGACTTCACCGCGCAAATTGGAGATGCGTCAGACAAGTTGTCCAAGCGTCCAATGCTTACAAAAAAAGACATAAAAAGAAACCTAAAAGACTACAAAAAACAGATTGGAAAAATAATTGATTTAAAAAAAGCTGAATTCCACTTCAATTCAAAATGGCTATCTAAATTAAGGTTTGACGATGTCGCAATCCTTGCAGAAACATTTTCTGTTCAACAAATGTTAAATAGAAGAAATTTCTCTGACAGAATTGAAAAACAAGAAGAAATTTCTCTTAGAGAATTTCTCTATCCATTAATGCAGGGCTATGACTCGATTGCTGTTAAGGCAGATTTTGAGATTGGTGGCTTTGATCAGTTGTTCAACTTAAAAGCGGGTAGGATTATACAGAAGCATTTTGGACAAAAGGAGCAAGACATAATGACACTCCAAATGCTAGAGGGGACAGATGGAAGAAAAATGTCTACAAGCTGGGGAAACATAATCACAATAGTAGATGAGCCTTCTGACATGTTTGGCAAAGTTATGACGATCAGAGACGAGCTTATAACTAAATATTTTTTACTTTGTACAGATTATTCTAGAGAAAAGATTTCTGAAATTGAGGACGCCATAAAAAATGGACAGAATCCAAAGAACTTTAAAATGGAACTAGCGAAAGAGCTTGTTCGAATTTATCATGGACAAAAAGAAGCAGACAAAGCAGAAGACTTTTTTATAAAAACATTTGAGAAAAAAGAAATTCCAGACGAGGTTGAAGAAATCTATTTCGGAGAAGAGAAAGTTGCCGAAAAGCTCATAAAAGAAAAAGTTGTTTCCTCAAGAACAGAATTGATCAGACTCATAAAAGACGGCGCCATTACAAATCTAGATAAAGATAAAAAAATAGAAAGAGAGGACGATCTAAAAGAGAGGGGAACATATAGAATCGGGAAACATCGATTTATTAAAGTAAATTAAAAAATGCCCCGGTATTGGGGCATTTTTTAATAAATCTCTTCCTCGTCTCCGTCTTCTAGAAAGGGTCCAACTTTCTCTTCTTCTAGTAGATCCTCTTCGTCTACAAGAGGGACGTCTTCGTCTTCAACCAAGGGGTCAACATCGTCACTTTTTATACTCATTCCGAACATGTTCTCTTCTCCGCCTAGAGTTTCGTCTTCGTAGTCTGACATAGTTTAATTAAATTAACTTTTATAAATTACCGTCATTAAAAATATTTATCAGATATCTTTAATATATGCAAATTTTTACTCTACTTTCTGTGGAAAGCTCTAGTTGAAATAGTTGTAACCCCGATCGCCACGGCGTCTATTTCGTCATCAGACTCTGTTTTTTTAAGCCCAGAAACCAAGACTGGAACCATCTTCATTACTGATCTTTTGTCCGCGTTTCCGTAACCGGTAACTGCAATTTTAATTTCCTGAGGGGAAAATTCTACCACTTCTGCCAGAGAAGCGGAGGCCAGCGACAAGATTATTCCTCTAACTTCAGCTACCTTTAAAGCTGTTTTCTGGTTTTTTTGGAAAAACAGTTTTTCAAGGGAGACAACTTCTGGTTTAAATTCTAGAATCAAACTTTTTATCTTTTCAGAAATGTTTGCCAGTCTCTCAGGTTGAGATAATGTTTTACTTGTTTTAAAACATTCAGAATAAATAACCAAAGGAAGTTTTTGCCCATCCTCCATAACAGCAACTCCAAGTCTCTCATATCCAGGATCAAAAGATAAGACCCTCATACTATTCTGCGTTCGTGAAGACCTCACTCACATCTTCCAACTCTTCAAGGTCGTCGATTAATTTTTCTAAGTCAGAAGAAATGTCCTCTCCCACAGGAACGGTTGTCTGGGCAACCCATTCATTATTGTCTCTTTTGAATGCCCAAGTAACAGCGCCGATTCCCGCTAAAGTTGTTTCATTTTTTGATAGTGCAAATTTTATTTCTTGAGCAGAGCGATTCTTATTATCAGTCAGAGCTTCAATAATTAGTCCCACTCCTCCAGGACCATAAGCTTCATAAACTATTTTTTCAAGCAACTTTGTTTCATTCGCTTTTGAAATCGCGCGATCAATGTTTTCGTTCGGCATATTTGCCTCACGAGCTTTCTCTATTGCGGTCCGAAGAGAAGGGGACGTTTTATCTCCACCAGCAAGACGCGCCTCAACCGAAATGTTTTTTGATAATCGAGAAAAAAGCTGACTTCTTTTTCCGTCTGCCACACCCTTCTTCCTTTTTATTTGTGACCATTTACTGTGTCCTGACATGGCTGATTTTTAACGAGTATAGCGAGTATAAAAATCGCCACCCCGTTTCAAATTTACTTCTATAAAAGAAAGAATACTCTTTAAATAAGCTTTTATCAATTTAGCCAATTCGTCGCGTGGTCGAATAGACCCCGAAGGAGCGACGCTGTGTCTTTAAAAGTAAATTTGGAACTGGGGTAAGCTAGTCCTTGTAATCATAAGAAAGATGTTCGTACGCTCTTTTTGTGGCCATTCTTCCTCTTGGTGTCCTTTCTATAAAACCCTCTTGCATTAAATAAGGCTCAATAACTTCTTCTATCGTTCCTTCTTCTTCACTTGTTGCAGCTGCGAGCGTAGATAGTCCAACTGGGCCTCCATCAAACTTCTCAATCATTGTTTTTAAAATTCCACGGTCCACTTCATTAAGCCCTGCCTCATCAACACCAAGAAGAGAGAGTGCTTCTCGAACACTTTTTTTGTCGAGTGGAGATTTGTTTACCTGAGCGTAGTCTCGGCATCTTTTTAGGAAATAGTTTGCAGTACGAGGGGTTTTTCTGCTTCTAACAGCGATTTCTTTTGTCGCTTCGTCTGGTATTTCAATTCCCAGAATTTGAGCAGATCGATTTATTATTTTTGAGATTTCTTCAATAGTATAAAACTCAAGTCTGAATACTCCACCAGAAAACCTAGAACGAAGAGGGGAGGAGAGTAGAGAGATTCTTGTTGTTGCGGCAATAAGAGTAAAGGCTGGAAGGTCGAGCTGAACACTTCTGGCCGACGGGCCTTTTCCAATCACAATATCAATAACCCCGCTTTCCATTGCAGGATAGAGAACCTCTTCAACCATTTTGTTTAACCGATGAACCTCGTCAATAAAGAGAATATCTCCAGGGGAGAGGTTTGTAAGGATTGAAGCGAGATCTCCCACTCTCTCTATTGCGGGTCCTGATGTTGATCTGATTTGTCTGCCGGTTTCTTTTGAGATTAGATGAGCAAGTGTTGTCTTTCCAAGTCCTGGTGGTCCGTAGAATAGAAGATGCTCCGCTGGATGTTCTCTCTCATCAGCCGCTTGGATTAGAATCTTTACGTTCTTCTTTATTGTCTCTTGGCCAACATAATCATCCCATTTGCCCGGTCTGAGGGTGTGGTCTAGGTGTCCGTCCTCTATTTTGCTGTTTTTTTCACCTGTTGACATTTTATTTTTAGTGTGATACACTCTGGGAGTAAATTACTGAACATTAAAGATTATAGCACGCAAGAGAGGGTAGGATTGTTTTCCACCTAATCCACAGCAATTCCACAAAAAATGCTTATTTTTTGTCTGGTAAGGTGCAACAAACACGCTATAATCAAAAAGCAATATTTTGTAGAAAAGAGAGGTGCAAATCTCTAAGCAATCAGGTTTCCTACGTGGCTACCCAAAGGACGTTCCGGTTTCGACTAGAACTATCGTGCGACATGCCGCTACTTATAAGACTTAGTTTTATAAGGATTGTTTAGAGATTTGTCCTCTTTTTTTATTTAAAAAACTTTTAGTTTTTAAAATAACCCTGTGCATCTTTGGCGAAGTAGGGTAGAGCTTAAAAATAAAAAATTAAACCTCCTCTTCAAGATAGACGACACTCCTCACTTCTTCTAATGAAGTTATTCCAGACAAGGCTTTTAATACGCCGTCTTCTCTCATATCAAGAATCCCTTGTTTGTTAGAAATATTTTTTATATCTCTTTCGCTTGGGTTTTCTGGAATTATTTTTTCAATTGCCTCATCAGTCAGAATTGCTTCAAATATTCCAATTCTTCCTTTGTAACCAATTCCTCCACAAGCTGGGCATCCCGGTGCTTCATACAACATAAATGGAGAATTTATTTTTTCTTTCCACTCACCAACATCTTTTCCATTAGCGGTCGCTTCAGATACAATTTTTCTAACAAGAGCCATGTCTTCTTCTTTTGGTACAACTTCTTTTTTACAATTAACGCATAACTTTCTAACAAGTCTCTGGGCCATTGAAATTGTAAGAGAAGAAACGAGTGTTTTTGGATTAACTTCTAGATCAATAAGTCTTGGGATTACTCCACCGGCATTATTAGTGTGAAGTGTTGAGAAAACCAGGTGTCCAGTGAGTGAAGACTCAACGGCTGTTTTTGCTGTTTCTGGATCACGAATTTCCCCTAGCATTATCACATCAGGGTCTTGTCGGAGCGCCGCTCGGAGTCCCTCAAAGAAAGAATATCCTTTTTCTACTTGAGTTTGAGTGATTCCTTTTAAGTGATATTCAATCGGATCTTCAATGGTTATAACTTTTAGTTCTGGATTATAAATTTTTTGCAAAAAAGCATATAGAGTTGTGGTTTTTCCAGATCCCGTTGGTCCTGTTATAAGAATAAGACCATTTAATTTTCGCATTGAGTTTTCAATGTGTTTATATAGTTTTGGCTCAATTCCAATTTCTTCAAGTTTTACTTGAATAGATCTCGGGTCAAGTAGACGCATAACAATTGATTCTCCGTATGCACCCGGAACAACAGAAGTTCTTATGTTTATTTCTATTTCATCAAAAAATATTCCAAACCTTCCATCTTGCGCGGCTTCTTTCATTGTTAGTTTCAAACCAGAGAGAAGTTTTATTCTTGTGTTTAGTGTTCGATAAGCTTCTTTCGAAAGATAAAGAACATCAAGAAGAACTCCGTCGAGACGATATCGGAGTCTGGCGCTTTCTTCTTCTGCTTCAATATGAACGTCGGAAGCGGAAAGTTTTATAGCTCCAGCCATTATTACTTCCAGAATTCTAGAAGTTGCCATTGACCCACCTTTTCCGTCTCCTTGTTCGATAACATTTCGAACGTCAGTGATTGTTCTGAGTTGCTCCGCCATCTCTTTTAAAGTTTTTGGAGAAATGTCTATTCCACCAGCGCGGACCTCTTCGGCGTGAGAAATATATTTGTATCTTTACCAAACCTTTTCAAGGGAGGCCATTGAAACCATAACAACAATAACTTCAAACCCTTTTTGTTTTATATCTTCAACAACCTGAGAAATTCCTTCGGTGTTTGGAGAATGTACTGCAAGGTAAGCTTTTTTTCCGAGAGTTTTATAAGCTCCAACTTTGAGTGCTCGGGCGGTCTTTTCCTCAACGAGTGCCAAGGCTTCGTTTTCTATTTTTTCAGTGAGTAGGTTGGCATAGGGGAGATCGTATCTACCGCTAGCTAGGGCAGAAATTAAGTCCTCCTCCTCTCTTTTTTTAAGGTCTTCTATTTTCTTTTCCTGTAGCTCGTTATCGAAATCTTGTGACATATAAAAAATTATCGCATATTTCTAGGTTTTGCGCTTATTTTTTAAGGGGTTTTCCGTGGATTTGACCACGAAAATGAGCTTGACAAAAGGGGCCAGATGTGATACTATCTATTCAAATTGTACGATTATGACAAAGACAAACAGTCCTTTGAAAAATGGTTTATTCTTTATTATTATGTTAATCGCAACGGTTGGGTTCACCCAGAACTCACCTTGCTTGCCACAAAAAATGGCTGGTTATACCATGCCAGAGATTGTTTCTGCTTACAAAGCAGGAGAATTTCAATGTGAAGAAAAAATTTACGCAACCGAGGTTGCTAGAATTTTACAAGCCGACGCAACAGCGCAGGGTGTAAAGTTTAAAGCTGCTTACGGTGGTGGTCCTGCAACTTTTTCAGCAGATCAGTCAACCATGATGGATTCGGTGTTTAAATACACCAAAATTATGGATGGAAAGTTTGTTGTTAATTACGGCTGGGACCCTGTGTTAAATAAGTTCGTTACTGTTGCAAGAGACCCTTATGTTGGTGAAAAAGGTTTGTATTTCGACTATAATAGCTCTCCTTATTTTGAAGGGAGCTACAAGCCGGCTCGTTACGGATCAAATATTTGCGTTAATCTCCAAGAAGGAGAAAAACCTTCTTTGGCTAAAACGACAAATACCGTAACTAACGGAAACACGACAACAACCACAACCACAGAAAAGACGGCAGATGGTGATGTGAATGTAACGGTTACAAATACTAATACAAACACGAATACCAACACAAACAATTTACCTGCCTCAACTCCGCCTACGAATATGCTGCCAACGCAATCATATTCACCCGGTTCCGCTTATTGCGTGGCCGATGGCCAGTATTACCCGCAAGGGAATAATCAGGGTCAATGGTGCCAACAGTCTAATGGAAAACTTTCATGGATTGATTGGGCGACATTTTTTGTTGCCGTAGCTGACTTGGGTGTGGACATCTGGAGTTTGTGGAAGTTATACGATATGGCTGGAACACCGGAAACGGTGATACCACCAACTGTATATAACTACTACATTGAGGAAGGTGACATTACCACCAATAATTATTATGGTGATGATGAAGATGGTGACGGAGACCCGGATTTACCGGGAAATGGTGACGACGACCCTGATTTACCAGGAAACGGAACACCTGACCTGGGTGAAAATGGAAAATTTGCCGGCCAGTCTGGTAAAAATTCCAATCCTTTCGGTGGTGGTGATATTGCCAAAACAGAATCTGCTGTTGCTGTAAATCAAAATGCGGGAAATATCTTTGGTGGATCGACTTCGGTTGGTTCTCCAAATGTTGCTGTAAATCAAACAATCGCTGGAAATGTTTTCGGTGCAGGAACTTCGGTTTCTAGTACTGGAATAAATACTGGTGCAGTTTTGAATGATGGAATAGCTTCGGTTAATCCATTAAATACTTCAACAGGTATTTCAAATCCTTTTGGTGCGGTAGTGGAAATTGGTAACTTGTCTGGTGTTCAGGCTGGTGGAATTACAGGAATTCAAAACCCTGTGAACATCGGAGCTGGCCAGATAATTCTGAATCCAAATACAAACTTGCCGATCACGAATGTGATTGGACAAAATGGTGCGATTGCCTTAAATGGTGGAGCGCCTGCAGTGAATGGAGTTCAGCTTATCAACGGAAACCCTGTTTCAGGAATCTCAGGGACGCAAGGAACTGGAATTCAAATGATTCAGACTGATGCAGTTGCGGTTAATGGCAACGTTATCGACGGCAACGGAATAAAACCCGTTACTTTGAT
>CAYZIU010000005.1:0-2288 GCA_964478575.1 uncultured Candidatus Saccharibacteria bacterium
AACTGTGTTTCCGGTTACTCTGTTTTTCCATTGAGTTGGCTGAGTGAGACACATTGTGTTTTTACTAATCAAATAATAAAAAATTATTATAACCAATAACAATACAAATATTTTTAGAAATTTTTTCATATGATAATTGTATAGCAACCTGAGTCATAAAACAAAAAACCCGCACTTTTGGTGCAGGGTGGGGGATTGTTAAATTAATCCCAAATATTTCCATCTTAATTCCATTACGAACTTCTTTGTTACCGCATCGTCGGTAACCATCTGTTCAACTCGGAAAAAGACCATGTTTGCCGAAGTTGAGCCTTCTTTAATATCCTTATATTCTAAAATCTTTTTAATACACTGATGTGCGGCTTCTTTTCGAAGTCTACTTCCCGGAATTGAGCTTCTTATTAGTTTTTCTAACGCCTCTTCATCTAATTTTGCAAGCTCCGTAATCCATATACAGTGGGTTTTGGGT
Organism: uncultured Candidatus Saccharibacteria bacterium; assembly: GCA_964478575.1. Classification (GTDB taxonomy): domain Bacteria; phylum Patescibacteriota; class Minisyncoccia; order Phycocordibacterales; family UBA9973; genus JAGOTH01. The sequence goes on from CAYZIU010000005.1 coordinate 470, forward strand.
ATCCAAAAATATTATTGCCGCTGTTGTCGAGGTTAAAATGTCTTTAATTTTTTTCACCTCTTCTCCAAATATGGAGATCTTTGTATTTGTATTCATAAGATCAAATTTTTCTTATTTTAGCATAAAATAAAAAACCTACACACCAAAATATTGATGTGCAGGCATGCCCCGAATCGGGGCTATATTTCCATAAGTAGCAATCTTTCAAAATCAGGATCGTCTCTTTTTACCACCCGTAATATGCCGGGAAGAGCACTTTTGAAGCAGGCTTCTGTGTCTATAGGAGTCGCTTTTGTATGCTTATCTTCTATAATTATTTCTTCTACAAACTTTTTTCCAAGAAAAACATCTTCATCAATAAACATTTGATCAGCTACTATTTTTCCTCTCTCTGTGTCTTTATAGTAGTTTGTCATTATTGAGTTTACTGGCATTAACGAATGCAGTATATCTCTCCTGCTCAATTTGTCTGCATATTTATAATCAAGCAGAAGCAGAATTGGTTTCTTTCCTGCGTCTTTAATGAAAACATTTTCTAGGGTCTCCATTCCAAAAGGGTTTTTGTATTGTGACCAGAAGTCTTCACTGACATAAAAAATATTTTCCAAAACCTTGTTTTCTTGTCGTAAGTAATACAACTCCGCTGGAGTCATAAAGAAACCTTTTTCTCCGGTTTCCAATACGGCGATTGATCTTATTATTGTACTCATACAAGGGACATTTTTTGTGATTCTACAATTAATCGTCAAAAGAGGCAATAGCTTGAAGATAGTCCAAACAATCGGTATACTTTCTGGTAGTTTTTAAATATTTGCGCGGTTAGCTCAGTTGGTAGAGCGACCCCTTGACGTGGGGTAGGCCAGGGGTTCGAATCCCTTATCGCGCACCAAAACAAAAAACGCCTATTTAGGCGCCTTAAAGTTCTTTTTGAAACTCTGAAATTATCATACAAAGAGCTGCGATGTCTTTAAAATTTTCCAAATAATTTTTTTCCAATTTCATGTTTCTTATTATCTTGAACCAGCATCTTGCGTAGCCTTCTTCATCATTTCTTATTCTTAAGGCTCCACTTTGCATTTCTGCAAATCTTGACCATGCATGTCTTTCATTTGAACAGCGTTCACCAATGATCAGGCATGACGCATCCTCTGATAAATTGCCTTCAAGGTGAGTAAGTTCTAAATGAATTGACCAAGTGTGCTCTTCTGAGTTTTTGGAGAACCCTGGCAGGTTAACCTGAATGGAACAAAAAATTGAGTTCACCGGATTGATCACTTCTTCTCCAACCCCATATTTTTCTTTAAGGTAATTGTAGAAAAGTTTAGGCATTTCGAGATTCTGCTTGTTTTCGGCAGATAACTGAATTTCAGTTGTTTTAGTTGTCATAAGTTGCAAGTTTTTCAGACTTTACAACTTTGTTCCTAAAAAGTCAAACTTTTTCTACCTTCTAAATCTTGTATAAATCCCAGCTGGGACAACTCGTCCGGAAGATTTTTCTTCTATATGCATCTCGCCATATTCCATTTGTGGGGCCTCAAAATAGCTCTCTACAAGCTGTTTGAATGATTCTGGGGAATATCCCGCAGAGTATCCGTTTAGGAGGAAGAATGAGCCTTTATCGTCCTTCAGAAGTTCTTTTAAAGATTTCATAAGAGGGGACAGAGACTCCTCAATTTTCCAAACTTCACCCTTGGCACCACGGCCGAAAGCTGGAGGATCGAGTACTATTCCGTCATACTTTTTTCCACGGCGAACTTCGCGTTTTACGAATACAAGTGCGTCGTCCAGAATGTAGCGGATTTTATTTTTATCTATTTTT
>CAYZIU010000005.1:2298-19784 GCA_964478575.1 uncultured Candidatus Saccharibacteria bacterium
ATTACGATTTTCCTCAGACCAAGTAATGCTCTGTTTCGAAGCATCAACGTGAGTGACTTTCGCTCCGGCCTCAGCCATAACGAGAGAAGAAATTCCTGTGTATGCGAAGAGGTTTAGAACTTCTGGTTCTTTCAACTTTGAAACAGATTCTTTCAGCCAAACCCAGTTAGCTTCTTGTTCAGGGAAAATTCCAAGGTGTTTGAAAGCTGTGAGTTTCAAAATTATAGAAATATTATTCCATTTCATTTGCCAGCTCTTTCCAAATTCCTTTTTGTGAACCCAAGAACCTTTGCCGGCGGACCATTTGAAGAAAGCCTTCGCATCTTTCCAAGTGTCAGGAGTTTTCTTTTCCCACACGGCTTCTGTTTCTGGACGATAAAGTAGAACTCCGCCGAATTTCTCGAGTTTCTGGTTTTCTCCGGAATCAATCAGTTCATAATCACTCCAACCTTTTGTTTTTATATCAATTCTTTTTGCCATATTTTTATTCTAAAACTTTCCGGTGTTGCTTGCTCCATTCATAAAGAAGTGCACCCACGGATACTGCGGCGTTCAATGATTCACAGTTCTTGTTTATTTTTATTGAAACGATTCCGTCACAGAGTTTGCGAACCTTTGGATCAATTCCAACTCCTTCGTTTCCAACAACGAAGACACATGGTTTCGAAAAGTTTTCTTTGTGCAGAGAAACATCGCCATTCATATCAAGTCCGTATATCTGAAAACCCATTTTTTTCATTTCAGTTATTCCTTCGACTGCTGTCGCGCTCTTCAGTAGAGGAATTTTGAAAGTCATTCCAGCAGAAGAAGAGATTACTCCGCTAGTAATACTTGCCACTCCCTTTTCTGGAACCAAAACAGCAGATGCCCCAAAGGCAACGGCGGAACGGATTATTGCTCCAACATTGTGAGGATCATTTATTCCGTCTAGTACAACAATGCTGGTATCGGGAGTGATTTTATTTTCTTTGAAGAAGATACTAATATTTTGAAATAATCCATTTGTATCGATGTTTGCGATAATTCCTTGTTCACTTCTTTTTTCGGCACCTTGCTTTTCCTTTGTGATTTCATATTGGATGTCACTTTTTTTCAAGAGAGAAAGAATCTCTTTATTGGCCGGTGTATCTGTGATATAAACTTTCTTTACAGATTTTGGATTAGAAGTAAGCGCTTCAAACAGAGCGTTTCTTCCATAAATGAATACTTTTCCGTTTTTAATCATCCCGATTAGAAATAGGCCACGACCAAGTGATCGCGCTCTATCTTTGTTAACTTACAATTTTTTTTATTATTTTTCATTATGGTTCTGTTTTATTAGTGGTCGTGATTTCTAACGGGATAAATTATTTACTTTGATGAGGATTTTCTCCTTCGTGTTCTGCTCCTGTGTGAACTGGAATTTCTACTGGTTGTGGGGCAACCGCGTTAGGTGCAACTTCCGCCTTCTTTGAAGTTAGTCTGTCATATACAAACATATAAGAAATAACAGCGAGAGGGTAGGTGATCAATATTCCAATTCCAAAAGCAATTGCGCCGAGAATGTTTATTAAAACTAGAACAAAGAAAAGTCCGAACAATTCGATCTTGTTATTTTTCATAGCTTCCTTACTGTTCTTCAGAGCTTCTTTAATCGCAATCCCTTTGTCTAGAGACATTATTGGAGCAAAGGCGTAAGTGAGAAGGAAGATAAATCCCGGAATAATAAGAAGAAGCAATCCTCCAATTATTATAAGTTGATAAACGATGTAGGTTTTTATATAAGCCCAAGCATTCTTGTTCATATTGAAAAGGTAAGACCAAGAAATATCTTCTCCACGAGTGGCATACATAGCTGCTCTCATCATTGCGATGTTTAGAACAACAATGATAAGAAGTCCAAGAAGTTTTAGCAGAAAAGGAATCTCGTCCTTATCAACTAGCCAGTTTATAACTCCACCAGCAAAGGCAAGCCCAAGGAAGTAAATTGGGTTTTTCCAGAGAGTTCTCCAGGCAAATTTTAAAGTATCTTTTATTTTTGGAAACATAAATTATTTGTTGGTTTTTAACCAAAGGTAAATATCTTCTAATGCTCGCACGCCCTCGCCGGCTGCGATGTTGTTCTGGTGGAACAGAGTGTTCGTGCAGTCTCCGGCTGCCCAGAGTCCACCAACACTTGCTCTTCCAGTTCTAGGGTCAACACTTATTCGGCCCCATTCGTCCTTCTCTGTCTCAGTTGTAATGAATTTAGTATTTGGAATATTTCCAATCTCAACGAATATTCCTTCAGCTGGCAGGGAGCTCTCTTCACCTGTCTCGGTATTTTTAATTCCTAGTTCTGTTACGAATTTGTCTCCTTTTACAAAAGTAGGAATTGTATTTTTCAGAGCTTTCATTTTAGGGTCTTTTAGTACTGCTTCAACTGTTATCTGGTCTGCTTTGAAATCTCCACGAGATAGAAGTGTAACAGATTTTGCGTAAGCGAGAACTTGAGCGGCGGACTCGAATCCTGCGTTTCCACCACCGATAACTACAACGTCTTTCCCAGAATAAAGAGGTCCGTCGCAAGATGCACAATACACGATTCCTCTTCCTTCAAATTCTTCCGCTCCCGGAACTTCTAGTTTCTTTCTGCTTCCTCCGGTTGTCACGAGAACAGCTCTCGCTTCAAAGTCTTTCCCAGATTCTGTTTTCATTTTCCAGATTTCACCGTCCTTTTTTAGTTCTGCGATTTTTTCACCGTCAAAAACTTCCAAGAAATTGCCGGCATTCGCTCGAACATGTTGCTCAAAAGATTTCGCAAGTTCATAACCACTTATTTCTTTTGTTCCAATCCAGTTGAAAATCATTGGGGAATCAATAGATTGTCCTCCAAAAGATGTTGTGATTATTGCCGTTTTGAGTTCTTTTCGGGCTGAATAAACCGCCGCCGCAACTCCTGCTGGACCTCCGCCCAGAATGATTAAGTCGTATGTCATATGGTTTTTAGTATAACAGGGGAGAGGGTATAAAACAAAAACCCCTCAATTTGAGGAGTCTTTGTTTAAAATTATTTCTTAGTTCTTCTGAGGAAGGCTGGGATGTTGCCCCATTCGTCTCCATCGTCAGTCCAGATATCTTCTCCTGGTTCTTTGTCTTTCTTTATGAAAGATCCTTCTAGAGAATTATGGATTTCGTTCTTTTCTTCTTTTGGAATAGTTGGTTCGATTTCTTTTATTTTTATTTGAGGAGTTTCGTTATTTTTGCTTCCTTGAAAAAGATTTACCTTTTGGCTTCCAACAGGAAAGCTTGTTGCGATAACTGTAACTTTAAGTTCACCCTTTTTAAGTCTTTCGTCTCTGATTGCTCCGAAGATTATTCGGGCATCGCTATCAACACTTTCTGTAATAACTTTCGCTGCGTGGTTAACTTCGAGAATGTTTAGGTCATCGCCACCTGAGATTACAAACAGAACTCCACGAGCTCCATTGATAGAAACATCGAGCAGGGGAGAATTGATTGCTTGAATTGCTGCTTGTTCTGCTCTGTTTTCTCCAGAAGCTGTTCCAATTCCCATGAGTGCGGTTCCAGCATCAGACATAACCGCTTTGATGTCGGCGAAGTCCACGTTAACGATTCCTGGCATTGTGATGAGGTCTGAAATTCCTTGAACGGCTTGTCGAAGGATTTCGTCACACATTGCAAAGGCATCTTTGAAAGTAGTGTCTTTAGAGGCAATCATAAGAAGGCGATCGTTTGGAATCATAAGTAGAGCGTCTACTTCTTTTGATAGTTCTTCTATTCCGCTGTCAGCGAGTCTCATTCTTTGATTTCCTTCAAAGCTAAATGGTTTTGTAACGACTGCAACTGTTAGAATTCCTTGTTCTCTAGCACAACGAGCAACAACTGGAGCTCCTCCAGTTCCTGTTCCTCCTCCCATTCCACAAGCGATAAAAACCATTTCAGCACCTTTCAAGGCGTCTTGAATTTCTGATTTAGTTTCTTCAGCTGCTTTTCTTCCAACTTCTGGATTCATTCCAGCTCCGAGACCTTTTGTTAAATTTTTTCCAAGGTGAATTTTCTTCTCAGCGAGAGATTTATGTAAATCTTGAGCATCTGTGTTCATTGCGATGAACTCAACGCCTCTAACTTTAGAGTCGATCATATGATTCACTGCGTTGTTTCCGGATCCTCCAACTCCGACAACTTTTATTCTAGCGAATGTTTCAATTTCTGGGTTTATCTTTGCCATAAGCACACTCAATTGGGCGATTAATAATGCCCGTATATTAACAGAAATGATTTTGTTTGGCTATATCTAGACAGAACCAGTTTTCGGGTTGTTTTAAGGTTCGAATTGTTTAAAAAAGCTTGAAAATAAAGACTTTATTCCACCAAAAGATGATCCACCTTCTCCCACAACGGAATCATTTTCTCCTAGGGTTATTCCAAAGGCTCCGAACCAAGCTGGGTCTTTTAGTCTAACAGGGCTATCTGAGGCCACGGTTGCACTTGGGATGCCGGCTGGGACACTGAGATTGCTTCGGGCAATGTCTTCGATGTTTGCAGTATGAGAGCATCCTCCAATAATTATTACTCCGGCTGGAAGAAGTCCACTTCTTTTGTGTTTTTTCAAAAAAGAATCAATCAGCTCCATCATGTCTATTAGTCTTGCTTCAATTATTTCGTCTAACTTTCTTTTTGAAATATCTTTTATTAATGATCCAAGTTTTATTGATTCAGCTTCTTCTAATGAAATCTTGAATCCTAACGCGATGTCATTAGTGATGTCATTTCCTCCAAGAGGTAGAACTTGAATTGCTTGAAGATATCCGTCGTCATATAAAGATAGAGTTACAGTTTCTGCTCCGATGTTTATAACTAGACATCCAGCAGTTTTTTGTTTTTCGGTAAGGAAAGGGTTGGAGGCAGAGATTCCAACTGGAGTTACTTCTTCTATATCAACTCCAGTTTCTCCAATGGCGCTCATAAGATCATCAAAGTGTTTTGAATTTACTGTTACGAAAAGAGTTCTAACTGAGAGTTTTATTCCAGAGAGACCTTCAGGACGGCCCATTATTTTTTTATTGTCGAGATGGAATTCTGTTGGAGCAGAGAAAAGAACTTTTTTGTTTGCGAGACTTATCTTTTTTGAGGATTCTTTTATTGCTTTTTCTACATCAAGGGTTGTGACAATTCCGTCAGAACGAGAGGGGATTGAGCTTCCCTCACCGAGCTCGCTTTCGATACTTGCTCCACCAATAGAGACTCTAACTTTCTTTATTTTTTTCTTGGATTGTTCACTGGCCAAATCTAGCGCTGTTTTTATTTGTTCGCTTAGTTCTCGTTTGTTTATGACGTAACCTTGGCGCATTCCTCTGGAAGAAGCATTTCCGATTCCAAGAACTCTAGGTAATCCTGTCTTTTTGTCATGCTCAATAACCGCAACTTTTATGCTGTAACTTCCGATGTCTATTCCTACTTGAGTATCTCGCATCATCTTAATTAGTTTTAAGAAGAGAAAGTTTAGCTAAGATATTTTTATTCCGAACTTTTTTGCTATACGATATTCTTCTTCATCCATTTTAGCACTATGTTCGTGACCCTTCAAATGCAACAGTCCGTGGATAAACAAAAAGCCGTACATATTTTTTTCTGAAAGCCCAAAAAGTTTCGCTTTTCTTGTCACTGCTTTTGGTGTGAGAATTATTTCGCCACTGTTTTCTTCGAGTGGAACAGAACGAATGTCTGGAGTGTAGTTTTTGTTTCTATGTTTTTTATTTAAGTCTCGACTGGTCTTTTCTCCAGAGACTAAAACAGAGAGTTCGTATTTTTTCCCCAGAACAAAGTTTTTCATATCAAGAAAAGGCAAGCTCGGAAGCTTGCTCTTTGTCTTGTTGTTTATAGAGATTGTCTCTAGTCTAACCATCAGTTTAGATTTAGGCGATTTTTCCTAGTTTTCTAAGTCTTGCGTTGATCTTCCTTTTCTCAATCTTTTTCATTGCAGCTGACTTTTGGGTTAGTTTTGAAGGTTTTCTTAAAGCGTATCTTTTCTTCTTCAGAGAAGGGACGATCTGAGAGTCCTGAACTTTTCGGGAAAACTTCCTAAGCAGAGTTGCGTTAGTTTCGCTTCCGGATTTCTTTACTTCTATAATTGTTTTTGCCATAGAGAGAATATAACACGGTATCCTTTTTTTGCAAGATTTTTAGATACCTTTATTTATATAAATCTTGGAGTCTTGCCCTGCTTCTGATAGCGACTCTTTTATTCGCTCATCTATATTTCCCATTTCATATAGTTCGCTTTTTATTGCAATTACGATCTCTTTTTGAGTGATAGTTAGAGGTCCGCCTTTTTTAAAGTAGAAACTTATTTCGTTTTCGTCGAAGTTTTTTGATTTCAGGTATTCTGCGAAACGATTTATTCTTTCGATGTTTCCAATTACTGAAATATGAACGAAGTATGGTGGAAACATAAAGTCGTTTCTATCAGAGAGAGATTCTTTTATCCATTTATTTTTCTTCTTTTCGTCATAAGGTAAAATCAAAAAATCTTTTTCAATTCTTGATTGCACGACAAAAGTTTTTCTTGTTACGTTTCCAATCTCATCAAGTAGAGACATCAGTCTCTCATCAGAGTCGAATGTTGGCATTGATAGCAATGAGTCTGCAGAAGCCACGACGGACAAATCTGGTTCTTCTTTGATCGCTTGAAGGGCCATCTCTGTTCCAATAATTATTTTGTTTTCTAAAAAAGCTTTTTCAATTGCACGAGATGCTTTTTCTGGAGAATCGTAGGAGAGACTGTCTATGATTTCAATTTTTATATCAGGAATAGCTTCTTTCAAATACTCTGCGACACTGTCTGTGCCGATGCCGAGCGGGGCTAGATTCCAGCTCCCACACCTTTCGCACACCGTTGTGCTTGGGAATTTACTTCTGCATCCATAACAGATGAATGTTCTGTCTCCACCATCACGTCCAACCAAAAGAACTAGGGGTTTTCCGCATTTTGGACAAGAGAGAGTTTTGTGACATTCTCGGCAGATTGTCATTGTTGAGAGTCCCTTGCGAAGTGTGTAGATAAATATTTTCCCATTCTTCTCGAGAGTCTCTTCTATGTTTTTTATTACGAGGTCAGAAAGAACTCTCCACTTCTTGTGTCGTTTTGGGGCGTCATCCTTGTCACCGAGGTTTTCATAAATAATTTTTAAATTTCCTTTTTGGTTTTCGAGGCGCTCGAGTCTGGCTTTCTTCTCTGTCACTTCTTTCATTGTATAGAGGGAGGCGAAGGAGTCTCCAGTGTAAAGGGGGATTTCTAACTTCTTGGCGTAATGGTCAAGGATTATTCTTCCGTCCATAAAAGGAGACAGTCTGGTTTTGTATAAACTCTTATGTTCACTTTCGATAATAATTCCACCAAGAGAGGAACCGTTTATAAAAGCGTATTGAGGAGTTCCTATTATTAAAGAGCTCTTATTCTCCATTATTTTAAGAACACTTTCTCTAATTGTCTTCTGGGTTAAGCTCGAATGAAGAATAAAGCACTTATCTTCAATTCCTTGGCTTATCTTTGCGTGTATTTTCCGCGCGTCTCGAAGTGTCGGGGCAGAGATGAAGATGTTTTTATTTTTTGCAAAAGTAACTCTGATTATACTTTTATAAAAACTCATTCTTTTTTCGAAGCTCCCATTTACAATTGTTTTTTTGTAGAAGTCATTTTTTTTCAAATCTTCTTCTTTCAAATATTTAAAAATTATTTCTGGAAAAATAATTGATTGCACTAAAGAGATTGGGCTTCGATAATATTCGCTCGTATCAAGCAATACTTGTAGTTCGGCTTTTCCAATTTTTTCTTTTTCAATTTTTGAAATTGCCCGGAGTTTGTAATTTAACTTTTTTATAAAAGCCTTGCCTTCTTCTGCGGGAATACAGCTTAGAATTATTCCTTGGATGTCCTTTTTTCTAAAAGGAATTCTCACAAGTTGTCCTTCGGAAATCTTTTCACTATAAAAATAGGTGAGAGTGTCTGCGAAGCGGTTTTTCGTTATTGGCAGAATCTCGAAGATATACATATACGAAAATTAACATAATTTGGACATTTTCGCATATAGGCTTTTATGTTAAACTCGCTTTATAAATTAAATGGGAATTTTCTCAAAAAAACTAGGGATTGATCTGGGAACAGCTAATACGCTGGTTTTTTTACCAGGACAGGGAATTGTCCTAAATGAACCATCTGTTGTAGCTATGTCTGAAATAGACCGCAAGGTTCTAGCTATTGGAAATGATGCCAAAGAAATGATTGGCCGGACTCCAGAAAATGTTGTTGCTTACCGGCCACTGAAAGACGGGGTTATTGCTGACTATAGAGTAACAGAGGCAATGCTTAGATATTTTATAAAAAAAGCTCTTGGAAAATTTAGTCTAATTAAACCAGAAGTAATGATCTCAGTTCCGGCAGGAATTACATCAACTGAGAGAAGAGCTGTTATTGAAGCGGCAATTCGAGCAGGAGCCAGAAGTGCTTATGTTGTGAAAGAACCGATTCTGGCTGCTATCGGAGCGGGAATTCCAATTCATGAATCAAAAGGTCATATGGTTGTAGATATCGGTGGAGGAACAACTGATGTTGCTGTTATTTCTCTCGGAGGAATTGTTGCTTCTACTTCTGTGAAGTGTGGTGGAACGAAAATCGATGCTGCGATCGCTGACTATATAAAGAAGGCTCACAACCTTTCAATTGGAGAGAAAACTTCTGAGTTTGTAAAAATTTCCGTTGGAAGTGCTTTGCCGATTGAAGAAGAGTTAACGGTTACAATAAGAGGAACAGATCATGTTCAAGGATTACCAAGAACTGCAGATATTTCTACAAACCAAATTGTAAAAGCAATAGACAAAGAATTGAAAGAAGTGATTAAAGCAATCAAGTCTGTTTTAGCTGAGACTCCACCCGAATTGTCTGCAGATATTATTGAAGAAGGAATAATAATGACTGGAGGATCATCGCTTTTGCGTCATTTGCCTGCTTTGGTAGAGAGAAGAACTGGGGTGAAGGCTAGTTTAGCGGAAGAGGCTCTATATTGTGTGGTTAAAGGAACAGGGGCTGCTCTTGAACACTTAGATACTTACAAGCGAAGCGTCATTTCTAAGAGAAAGAAATAATGGATGATTTTTTTAAAGACTTGTTTAGTAATTCCTCTCACGCTTTTTTAATTTTTTGTGACGATATCGAAAGTGTTTCTAAAAATCTTATCGAAAGATTCGTAAAAGAATCAAAAGAAAAAAATTTTATATTTAGACTTTTCTCTCCCGCTGATTCTGGAATTGATGAAGCAAGAGAATTCCGCACACTAACTAGAGAAAAGAGTGGAGAGATGGAGGGTGGCACTGTTCACTTCTTTGTAATGCGAAGTCCTTCTTATGAAGTTTTTCACACATTACTAAAAACTACTGAAGAGCCTTCCGAAAATACAAAGTTGGTTTTTTTGGCAACTGACTTGGCCAAGATTCCTAGCACCTTTTTGTCACGAGTGAAGACAGTCAGAATAAAGAGCGAGAAGGAAGAGAAAAAAGGTAAATCAAAATTAAAGGAAGACAAAGACTCTGTCTATAGAAAAGTTTATTCTTCTGTTATGGAAGATATAGGAGGTTTTACTAATAAAACTAATAAGTCAGTCCTTGTTTCAAAAATTAAAGCTCTGTCATTTTTAAAACAAAATTCAGCTTCAATAAAAATGATTGGGGAAAATTTGGAAATGAAAGAAGGCTTATCTGAAATCAAATAATCTGATATCATATTTCTTATGCAAATATTAGATGAATTCAAAACAGCTGGATCTGGTGTAAAAGATTGGCTTCAAAAAGAATATAGCTCTCTCCACACAGGAAGAGCGTCTCCTTCTATATTAGATGGAGTTACTGTTATGGCTTATGGGCAACCTTCCCCAATCCGAAATGTGGCGTCTATTTCTATTGAAGACGCAAAGACTTTGAGAATTGCTCCGTGGGACACTTCTATTATTAAAGACCTTGAAAGGGCTATTCAGGCTGCGAATCTCGGTCCCTCACTTTCTCCGGACAGCGAAGGAATCAGAGTTATATTTCCGGCGCTAACAGAAGAGAATCGTGAGAAGCTTGTAAAAGTTCTAAAAGAAAAACTCGAGGATGCGCGAATAAGTGTACGAAAAGAAAGAGAAGAAATAATGAACAAGATAAAAGATTCTGGAGTGAGCGAAGACGAATCTAAGCGAGCAAAAGATGAATTGCAAAAACTAGTTGATAAATTAAACGAAGAACTTGAATCTCTTTTTGAAAAGAAAGCGGAAGAAGTTCGAACAATATAATTTTTTATGGGAGCTCTCATCTTTATTTTAATATTGATTGTTCTTGTTTTGGCTCATGAATGGGGTCATTACATTACCGCCATTAAGTATGGTGTAAAAGTTATGGAGTTCGGTTTTGGATTTCCACCAAGAGCAAAAGTTCTCGGTAAAAAGGGGGATACAGAATTTACTCTAAACTGGATTCCTTTTGGAGGATTCGTTCGAATCTTTGGAGAAGATCCAAATGACAAACTCGAAGAAGGCGAGGACAAGAAAAAAGCATTCTATAATCAGTCACACAAAAGGCAGATAGTTGTTCTCTCTGCCGGAGTTGCTTGTAACTTTTTACTTGCAATACTACTTTTCACTGGAGCTTTTTCTCTAGGTGTTCCTGTTGTAAAAGAAAATCTACCAGCTGGATATGACGCCAAAGAAGAGCTAACAATCACAGGGGTTGAGGGAGAAAGCGTTGCCGAAATTTCTGGTGTTTTAGCGGGCGACAGAATCGTTTCTATTTTTAATGAAAAAACTGGAATCCTTATTTCGGAACCAAGCACTGAAGAGTTTTTGAGTGTTGTCAGAAGTAGCGAAGACGAAAATCTATCTCTCGGTTTGGAAAGAAAAGGAAAAGAAATGTTCGTAGACGTCACACCGAAGGTTGGTGAAGAAGGTTTGCCGAGAATTGGAGTTTCTCTTGAAGAGCTTTCAATTCTAAAACTTCCAGTTCATAAAGCCTTTATTTATTCTGTTGGAAGTTCAATCAGAATTACTGGAGATATAACTTTGGCAATTGCTAATTTGATTGGAGACGCGGTAACTGGAAAAGGAAGTCTAGAAGGACTTAGTGGTCCTGTGGGAATTGCCAATGCAACAGGGGAGGCTTCGAGTCTTGGTTTCTCATATATTCTTATTTTGGCGGCGATTCTTTCTCTAAACCTTGCAATAGTAAACTTGCTTCCTTTCCCAGCTCTTGATGGAGGAAGAATTGTGATTGCGCTATTCGAAGGAACGTTCAGAAAAAAGGCTCATCCAGGTATTGTCCAAACTGCTAATACGGTAGGATTCTTTCTTCTAATTGGACTGATGATTCTAATCACTTGGCACGATATAAAAGTCCTTTTTTAAAGACATAAAGCTCAAAAAAACTCCTTAAATTTAAGGGGTTTTTTTGATTGACAAAAACTTAAATGTGTGATACTATTGTAGGGTAGCTGAGTTATTCAGTACCGTATATGAAGGGTCGTAACCTTCAATAAATGTTTTTCAAAATTAAATATTGTCGTTATGGCATTAAAACTACCGACTCTTCAGAGTCAAATTATTGATGGACCAGCAAAGTTCGATTTTGTTATGAGCGCAGCTGATGGGAAAATTGTCGAGATCACATTTCAAAACCCGGCATCTTCCTTAAAAGGATCTATGGCGTTTAAAATTAATCCAAAAATTAATGTAAGATTTTTGGGGTTAAATGCTGAAGATGGGTCACATGATTCGTGGTTTGGAGAATTCCTTGTAATTGCGGGTAAAGGTTACGAAACCGAAACTCGTAAGTATTATTACAATACAAAAACAAGGAAGGGGCATATTGTCTCAAAATTTTAATTTTTTATCATTTGTTGTATAAGCCCGGGATTTAATTCCGGGCTTTTTTTATTTTTCATAAAAAACTCCTTGTCTTGAGTTTCGTTATTTTCTTATAAAAAATCCTTCCTCACTCTTTAAAAACCTAGGGAGGCTGACGAGTCGAGCTCGAGGAATTCGTTGGTGGACGAATATCCGTGTTTTTAAAGAGTGAGGATAAAACTCACATTTGACAAATAAATTAAGTCTGATATGCTGTATCTTAAGGAAATAACAATCTTTCGTTCTCGCGCGGGAGGACTCAAAGATTCAAAATAGTAATCGCGCAAAAGTCGATAACATATGTCAGTTAAAACAAGCCAAAAACCAAAACAAGTTACTAAGAAGATACTTTCTCCTTTACAAGACAGAGCTTTTGAAGTTGTTGTATGTAGATTCGGTCTGGGAGAGAAAGAAGAGAGAGAAACTCTAGAATCTATTGGAGAGAGATATGGAATAACTAGAGAGCGAGTTCGACAAATCGAAAACGCGGCTCTTCAGTCAATCAGAAAATCAGACGAATTTAAGAGTTTCGACTCTTTCTTTGAAGAGATTAAGAACGTAATCAAAGGACTTGGAAGTGTTATCACTGAAGATGAACTTCTAGAAGAACTTGCAAAAGACAAGTCTTCACAGAATCACTTTTTATTTTACTTAGTACTTTCAGATTTATTTAATAAGGAAAAAGAAGATGAACACTTCCGATCTCGTTGGCATGTAGACTCTGATGTTTACAACAAAGTTCATAACGGGCTTTCAAAGTTCTATGATTCTCTCGGAGATGATGAATTGATTCCAGAGGCTGAGTTTGTTGATAAATTCCTAATACACCTAAAAGACTTAAACCAAGATCTAAAAGACCGAGAAGTTGTAAAGCGATGGCTTAATATTTCAAAAAAGATTGGACAAAATCCACTTAAAGAATACGGAAAATCTGATACTTCAGGTGTTAAAGTTAGAGGAGTAAAGGATTACGCTTTTCTAGTTATGAGAAAGCACGGAAACCCAATGCATTTTCGAGAAGTAGCAAAATCTGTCGCTGATATATTCGGAAAGAAGGCTCACGTTGCAACTATCCACAATGAACTAATAAAAGACAGCCGATTTGTTTTGGTTGGAAGAGGTTACTACGCCCTAAAAGAATGGGGATATGAACCAGGAGCTGCGAGAGAAGTTATCAAGAAGATTCTTAAACTCTCAGGACCACTATCAAAAGAAGAAGTTGTTGAGAAAGTTATGAAAGAAAGATTTTTGAAGAAAAATACAATTCTAGTAAATCTTCAAAACGCAAAATATTTCAAGAAAAACAAACAAGGTCTCTATACACCAGTATAAATAAAGAACCCCCGAAAGGGGGTATTTTATTTTCTTTCTTCTTGGTATAATTTACGTGATGGATTTAAAGAAAGTTCCAATTATAATTTTTGCCGGATTCGGGTTTCTTTTTGCGTTTATCTTATTGTCTCTTTATGTATTCAATCTCGGTCCGACTGACGTAGACAAGCCTGAAGCAACGAATTATTTCGGAGGAATTTCTCCCTCACCCCTTGGAATTTGCGGAGTAAAAATGGATACACCAAAAGCTGACACAGAAGTTGTTTTCCCAATTATTATTGCTGGGTATGTTGGAGACTGTGGCTGGGATGTTGAGGGTGGTTATGCTGGAAGTTTTCAAATAATTGATGAATCAGGACGAACAATAACTGGAGAAATTGCACTTAAGGTTGTGTCGGCTGGTTTTGGAAAATATAATTTCTCATTTGCAGTAACTCCACAGCTACTTCCTTCGGGAGATGAGGGATATATCCTTTTCAAGGATGCAGATTTAGAAAAGTCTAATGAAGAAGATAGGGAATTCATTTTGCCGATAAAATTTAAACAATAACATAATGGATCACGTATGAAATAGCGGACGGCACGAATAGAAGGTGATAAATTTTATGATAAAAAAAGAAATAAGTTATAATAAAATAAGACAAGACCATTTTTAAGGTCCGCGTCCTATTTCATACGTGATGGAAATATTTAATACTATAATTTTACTTTTGATAAATGTTTTAATAAAAACTGCGCCAATTTGGGTGCCAGTTGTTTTGACTGCCATTGCGTTTTCTTTTTGGGTTAAATACATAAGAAAAAATTTCATAAATAGTATCAGGTGGACTCTTCTTGAGATTAGAATTCCAAAAGAGATTATGAAGTCTCCAGCTGCGATGGAGTTGGCTCTGATCAATGCTTTTCAGCAATCAGGAGGAGTTGGAACTTGGGTGGCGAAGTATTGGTTGGGAAAAGTTCTAATGTGGTTCTCTCTTGAACTTGTTTCAACTGGGGGAAATGTAAAATTCTTTGTAAGACTTCCATCTCAATTTAAGGACATTGTAGAGACAAATATTTATGCCCAATATCCTACTGTTGAGATCATTCCTCATGAAGTTGATTATGTTGACCAAATTCCTCCTTTTGAGAAAAATAACAACTGGAATTTGTGGGGATGTAACTTTGTCTTAACCAAGGAAGATCCATTGCCGATAAAAACTTATATAGACTTTGGTCTTGATAAGTTAGTTGGATCTGAAGAAGAAGAAAAAATTGATCCGATGTCGTCTATTATCGAAACCCTGGCTTCTATGAAGGCAGGAGAGCATATGTGGATACAAATAATGATTCGGTCTGTCCCAGAGCGATATACAGCCCCAGGACACTGGTTTAAGAAGAGAAGCTGGCAAGATCTTGGAAAAGAAATGGTTAAGAAAATAATCGAAGATAATGGAGGTAAGGACAGCACTGGTAAGTCTCTAAAAGATTATGCGAAATTAACAGACGGACAGAAGGATGTAATCAAAGCTCTCGAGAGAAGTATTTCAAAACCCGGTTTTGATACTGGAATTAGGGTCCTATATCTTGGAGAGGGAGACGCTTTCAAGGGTATGAACATAACAACAATAACCGGGCTTTATAAATCTTTTAGTATTGGACATTTGAATGGTTTCAAGCCGACAAATATTCCAGCTTTTGATTATGACTGGCAGGATTACACGAAAAACAGAGCTTTTAATAGGAAGAAGGCTTTGTTTGAGGCTTATAAACTGAGATCTTATTTTTATCCACCGTATGATGAAAAAAATACCCCGTTTGTTCTAAATAGTGAAGAACTTGCAACAATCTATCACTTCCCAGGAAGGGTTGTTTCCGCTCCATCTTTTGAGAGAATTGATTCAACCAAATCTCAACCTCCAGCCAACTTGCCAATATAATTTATGTTAGAAAGCTTCGATGATCTGAAAGAAAAAAATATAAATGAGAGTGAAATCTACAATCTCAGAAAATCTTCTTCATCAAAACGAAGGAAGTTTTTTCTTTTTATTTTTGGAATCCTTTTTGTTTTTGGAGTCTTTTACTTTAGTACTCCAAGAATTACGAAATATCCGATCTCTGTGTCTTTTGAATCTGGAGACAACTTACGAGATTTGTCGGAAGAGATGGAAGTAAAGGGTATTGTTCGTTCTGGAGAAGTGTTCGAAATAATGGTTCATCTTGTTGGAAATGAAGAAAAAATTCAAGCAGGAGAATATTACTTTGACCGACCGCATCTGTTGAGTGAGGTTTTGGACAGGATAACCTCTGGAAATTTTGGTGTTCCAATTTATAAAACTACTTTCCCGGAGGGATTTAATCACTTTGAAATGAGTGAAATTATTTCAAATAAATTCGGGAGTGAAGTTGGCATGGAATTCTTAGATCTTTCAAAAGAGAAAGAAGGATACCTTTTTCCTGATACATATTTCATCCCTCAGAATTCTTCAGCCTCTTCTACTATAGAAAAAATGGAAAATAATTTTTCTAAAAAAACAGCAAAATTAAAACAAGATGCACAAAATCTCGCTCTTGATTGGGAAGAGGTGATAGTCTTAGCTTCAATAATTGAAGAAGAAGCCAGTGGAAAGGGAGACAGAGAAATGATCTCTGGTATTCTACAAGGACGACTTGATCGAGGAATAAAGCTTCAAGCTGACGCAACGGTTCTCTATGGATTAACGGTAGCTGGAGTGACTGGGGGATTTGATAGTAGTTTCAAGAGCGAATATAATACTTATCTAAATTACGGGCTTCCTCCAAAGCCGATAACCAATCCCGGAATTTTATCAATAGAGGCGGCCATCAGGCCAAAAGAGTCTGACTACCTGTATTACTTGCACGATAAGTTGGGAAATGTTTATTATGCGAAAACATACGATGAGCACAGGAAGAATATAGATTTATACTTAAAATAATTACGGGATGAATCCCGTACGAAATAGCGGAAGAATGCTTGGTTAGTGTTATAATCTTAATTCTAGAATTTATAATTAGTAGGTAACGGACAATGGACAAATAGTTGTCCGCGTCCTATTTCATACGGGATGAATGAACAAAAATTAGCCTTCATAGATGTTGAAACAACGGGACTTGATATTACTCGACACGAAATAATTCAGATCGGGGCTGTTATTGTGTCTCAAGATGGAATGGTTGACGATAAATTCAAATTTACAGTTTTGGAAGAGTTGGAACTTAAAGTAAAACCGGAAAGAATTGAAGAAGCCGACAAGACAGCTCTTCGGGTAAATGGTTATTCTCCGGATGATTGGGTTTTTGCTTACACTCTTCCTGAGGCGATGAAAATATTTGCTGATAAAACTGAAGGAGCAATTATGGTTGCGCACAATATGGCTTTTGACTTTGCTTTTATAACAAAGGCATTTTCTGATACAAAAGTAGAAAATAAAATGCATTTTCATAAATTAGACACAATCTCAATCGCTTATGCAAAAGCCCAAAGAAAAGAAGACATAAACCGCTTCTCTCTTCGTTCTTTGTGTGAATTTTTTGGAATTGAAAATAAGAATGCCCACACGGCTCTTTCGGACTGTCGAGCGACGCTCGCGGTATTTGAAAAGTTGGTTAATTTAAAATAATTTCTATAAAATTTGTCTAAAGTCACTTATTGACTACTTGTTCTTTTTCCTGTATTTTAATCACAAAAGAATTGCTATGAAATTAACAACTAAATATTTGGAGGATGTGGAGTATAACCGCCTTGAGGCTTTTGCCTTGGTCTTGCAATATAGATTAAGAAGATTGCCGTTTTTTGATCCTAAGTATAATCAAATTAGGTTGTATCGAAGCGGAAGGGATCTAATTCTTGAAATTACTATTTCGGAACACTGTTTTCTGAAGTATGTCTTCTCTTTTTCCAGAAATGAGATGGAGGGAAAAGATTGGAGGATGAGGAGAAGGGACCTAACGGCATTTTTTACTTTGTCACAAAGACTAAGTAAATTTTCAGACAGACTGATTAATGTTATTTTGTTCTCCGAAATTTCTTACTGGTTGAGAGGTCACTCTGTGGAGAGGCGGGCAGTTTCTGTTATAGAAGACTATCTTAATAAGAAATATAAAAAAGATGTAAAATTGGGCATCCAAAATAAGTTTAAAGATTATAACTTAAATTATGATCTGGAAATTATTTCAAGACACGATTCATTCTATCCGATTTTCATTGACTTCAAGTCGTCGATTGCAACAAAGGAAAAAGCCGAAGAG
>CAYZIU010000005.1:19794-22923 GCA_964478575.1 uncultured Candidatus Saccharibacteria bacterium
AGTCACCGTAATAAGCAGTGACGAAGAAATTGCACAACCAGTCGCAACAGATGATCAAAAATCAAGCGCTGCAACAAATGAGTGGGAAGACAATCCTGAGCCAGCAGTAGAACCAAAAAAAGCGGCTGCAACAAATGAAAAAGCCGAAGAGGCCATACTAACAGGCAAGCGAGGTAAAAAAGTGAAAGTTCACATATTTCACGTTGATGACTCTGATAGCGACGCACGAATTATTCAAAAATTTGAAGAGATAAAGGTAAATCATTTAAATGGAAATCTTGTCTCAGTTTAATCCGCCACAAGGGCGGTTTTTGTTTTTATTAATTTTTTATGTAATATGACGAAGTGAATAAGGAGAATACAAAGAAAGTTTATGTCGGAGTTTCTGGCGGAGTGGACAGCTCTGTCGCTTTTTATCTACTCAAAAAACAAGGATACGACGTCACCGGTGTTTTTATAAAAACTTGGCATCCAGACTGGTTACCCTGCACTGAACCCGAAGATAGACTCAGTGCAATAAAGGTTTGCGCAGAGCTAGAAGTTCCATTTGTAGAGCTTGATGCAAAGGAAGAATACAAGAGAGGTGTGGCAGACAGAATGATTTCTGACTACAAAGCAGGAAGAACCCCCAACCCAGATGTTCTGTGCAACAGA
The DNA here is from genome assembly GCA_964478575.1 of uncultured Candidatus Saccharibacteria bacterium. Classification (GTDB taxonomy): domain Bacteria; phylum Patescibacteriota; class Minisyncoccia; order Phycocordibacterales; family UBA9973; genus JAGOTH01. Next base: position 20,449 of record CAYZIU010000005.1, read on the forward strand.
GAGGTTAAGTTTGGAATTTTTTATAAATGGGCAAAAGAGCAAGGTGCGGACTTCGTTGCTACTGGCCACTATGCCCGAAGTGAGAACGGAAAACTTTTGATGGGAAAAGATTCCTCAAAAGATCAGTCATATTTTCTTTGGATGATTGACGCAGATATTTTACCGAATGTTTTATTCCCAATTGGGAATCTTGAAAAGAAAGAGGTTAGAAAAATTGCAGAAAGTGCCGGTCTTCACACCTTTAAAAGAAAAGACAGTCAGGGAGTTTGTTTCCTTGGAGACATAGATATAAAAGATTTTCTTTTTCATTATATTGAGAAGAATATAGGGAATGTTCTGAATGAAGATGGTCAAATTGTAGGTGAGCACGACGGAATAAATTTTTATACAGTAGGGGAGAGACGGGGATTCAGAATTCTGCCAGAACACAACACGGGTGAGCCTTTTTATATTACAAAAAAAGATGTAGCAAATAATGTTCTGTATGTTTCCAAACAAAATCCTCTCATCTCGAGCGATAGTAAACTGAACACTTTCTACTTAGAAGAAGTAAATCTATTTTCAAAAAATCTACCAGACAAGTTCGAGGGCTTATGTAGAGTGAGACATTTGGGAGAACTACACGAAGTCTCTGTGACAAAAGATGGAGAAAAAATGAAAGTTGAATTGAAAGATTCAGAGTCTATTTCTCCCGGTCAGTCGGCAGTTATCTACAAAGGAGAAGAATTAATCCTTGGAGGAATCATTTCTTCGTTATAAAATATCAGACATGGAAAATATTTTTTTAAATCTAACAATTTTAGATGTTTTTATTAGACTTTTTTTGGCGATAATCCTCGGGATGCTTCTTGGAATTGAAAGAAACTTTGCTCATAAGACTGTAGGGCTCCGAACATACGCACTTCTTTCTTTCGGGTCAGCTCTTTTTATAATAATTTCGGAAATGATAAGAATCGAAAACTTTGGTAGTTCGATCGTTGATCCAACTCGTATTGCAGCTCAAATAATCACGGGAGTAGGTTTCCTTGGAACCGGACTTATTATTTGGAAGGAAAAAGAGGGGATGCTCGTGGGACTAACAACAGCAACCGGTTTCTGGGTTGCGACAGGAATCGGAATGGCTTGTGGTTTCGGATATTTTTCTCTTGCAATAATTGCCACATTGATGATGTTGTTCGTTCTAACTATTTTATGGTTTGTAGAAGACCGTGTGAAGAAGGTAGTTGACAAAGTCTAGGCCTTCTGGCATACTCTCTTTGGATTAGTTATTTCTATTTTGCCTCAAGCAAGTTAGACCAGTAAAACCAAACGTGCCTTAAGACACACAATCGCAAAGATTGAGAACTTAAAGTTGACTCAAGTCTTCAACTAGGAGCTCTGTTAAGTTTGAGAAGAGACCCAAATCCTCCTCATTGCAACCGTGTAAAACAATCACAAGAAACGTACCTTACTTTCTAAACTGCTTACGCAGGATTAACCAAAACAACTGATTTGAAGCCCTTCCCTAAAAAGATGGGCTTTTTCTTTTTTTATTTCTAAAAATACGCTATATTTACCAAATGAATTCAAACGAAGTCCGAGATAAATTCTTAAAATTCTTCGAATCAAAGGGGCACAAGATAATGCCTTCTTCTTCACTTGTGCCAGAAAATGATCCTTCTGTGCTTTTCACAACAGCAGGAATGCAGCAATTCAAGCCCTACTATGGAGCACCTGACAATGCAGTAAAAGATTTTGGAACAAAGAATATTACAACTTCACAAAAGTGTGTTCGAACAGGAGACATAGACGAAGTGGGTGACGCAACACACCTTACATTTTTTGAAATGCTTGGTAATTTTTCTTTTGGTGGATATGGCAGAAAAGAAGCGATTGAATATGCTCATGAATTTATAACTAAAGAACTCGGACTTCCAATATCGTATGTAACTTTTTACAAAGGCGAAGGAGTAGTTCCTAAGGACGAAGAATCTAGAGCGATCTGGGAATCTCTTGGAGTACAAGACATTCGTGAAGACGGAGCGGATGTTTTCTGGGGTCCAACAGGACTAAATGGTCCATGTGGTCCGACAACTGAGATCTATTGTAAGAATGCTGATGGACAGGATGTCGAAGTGTGGAATGTAGTTTTCAATGAATACTTTTGCGATGGATCACGCGATCAACTCGATAAGGGTGAAGCGAAACTTACAAAAGCAGAAAGTCTCGGTATCGACACTGGAATGGGATTTGAGCGACTACTTGCAACAGTGCAAAACAAAAAAAATGTATACGAGACTGATCTATTTGAGAATGCTATGAATCTAATAAAAGAAAAAAGCATTAACTACAGTGAAGTATCAGCACGAATTCTTGCAGATCATGCTCGCACAGCACGATTTATAATTCTTGATGGAGCTATTCCTTCAAATACCGATCGTGGTTATGTTTTACGAAGAATAATAAGAAGAGCAGTACTGCACACAAAGAAATTGG
>CAYZIU010000006.1:0-8085 GCA_964478575.1 uncultured Candidatus Saccharibacteria bacterium
CTGCCGCGGCTTTGGAAAAATTGGGGAAACTTTCTATTTTGGGTACGATTATTGGCCATGGAGCAATCCTGACAGTTACGAATACCAGCCAATTGTCTCATTTAACACGAGTTCGCTTCTTATGTCATATGAACAGGTAGGAGTACCTAGTCCGTATGTAACGGCTCTTACTGAGTATCAGGGAAAAATTTATGCCCTGATAAACACATACCCGGCCCTTGAAGAAGTCGTTGTGTTCGATGGAATGAACTGGAATTTCACAGGATATTTTGCTTTTGGGCAATTTATAAAAAAAGACTCGGATTTATATCTAAGTGGTGGAATTCAATTCAACACACCGGAAGAACCGTATGACGGAAATAATGGGCTACTAAAGCACAACGGAACGGGATGGGATATCCTGACGGATAAAAACCAAAAATCAGTAAAGGCAAATGCCTGGGTAAACAATACCTGGTATGCAGTGGAAGAATTTGGGTCGGTAAATTATTATACAGACTACCAAAACGACGAGACGGATTACCTCTGTTTAGCCAACTCAAAGCTCTCAATTGCAAAATTGGGAGACGCGGAGATAGAGGTTTCTGTTGAAGAAATGGGACCTTCTGATGATATACAAATTTTCCTCTCAGGTGAAAATCTGATAGTTAGATCAAGTTTAACTGAAAGCTCCATGCTTGAAGTTTATGATTTAACTGGAAAAATTGTTCTTACAGAATCAATTCTGCCAGGCACAAATATTTTCAACTTCCCGTTTAACGACGGGATCTACATAGCAAACAAACAAAAAATTCTAAAGATATAATATCCCAACATATTAAGGCTTTACGAAAAAACCCCCGCAACTCGCAGGGGGTTTTCTTTTTTACTATTTTTTAACAAGAAGCTCCGGCTGGTCGAGCTGGTATGGTTATAGGAGAATAAAGAGCTTCTGCAGTATTAGTTTCATCACCTGAAGAACCGGTTAGTCTTACTTGTGTTACATAAGTTGAGCCCACTTTCTTAGGAAAACTGATTGTGATGGGACTGCCAGAACCGTAGTAAGTCCAGTCAGCGGCATATCCACTATATCTCCATTCATAAAAAACAGAACCATCTGCCCCTGTGGCACTTGCGGTGTAAGTATAGCTCTTTGTACAACTATCTTCAGAAATGAGACCGCTTTGAGTATAAGATACAGACAAAGGAATATCTTCAACTTCCACATCTGGCACGTCTATATCCTTACATAATACAATTTTTCCGTTTGTGTCAGCACAAAGCATCGATGGATACCACTCATCAGCAGCACTTTTTAAGGTTATATCAAAACCAGGGCCCTCATTATCAAGAGAAGTGGCAACAATAGAACCATCAACATTTACAGCTTGTCCAAATAACGGCGCCTCTCCAGGAGAATAGTTAACATTTAAAGTGGCAGGACCGAGGGCGCTACCGTCAACCACCTCAATTCTTCCGTTGTTTGTTGCACTACCAAAGGTTGCTTTTTGTAAAAACTGACTTGTCTTCCAAACCTGTAAAATGTCAGTCCAAATGGTACCTGTCGCAGTTGAGTTTGCCACCTCAATCTCAACAAGAGGTGTTCCTGTTTGACCAACAAGTAAAAATCCCTCCTTTGATTGATCGCTACTACTTACATTAATCGGAGCTGGTGCATTATTTTCTTCACTTGGTGCTCCTGCTGGAGGTGCCCATGCAGCTTGAACATAAGAAATTCCTGCGACAAGAACGAGTCCGATCGCGATTCCTTTTATTGTGTGTATAAATGTCTTGTTTATTTTCATACTTTTAATTTTACTTGTAATTTACTTTTAATAAAACTCCTTTATCAACATATTAATTTTCTCGGTATTCAAACTTTGGAACTCCACCCGGGCAATCTTCTAAGTCTGTACATCTTACATTGGCACAACTATCTTGGACTAAAACCGTTGCCGTATCTGAAATTGTTCCTCCTCCCTCGGCGTCTGCAACATCACAAGAAATCTTGTAACTTGCTGTGCTTGCTGGATTTACATCATCGCTTCCGCTTGTATCTCCATCGGTATCAAAGTCAGCTTGATAATCTGCTGAACAATAAGTTGTATAAGATGAAGTCCAAGATATTGATTCTGGTCCTTCTCCGGTCTCAATACAGACTCCGATAAGGTTTACAAATGGACCACCTAAATCTCCACAGTCATTAGAAACAGTAACTGTTGCCTCGTCTTCGACTGTTCCTCCTCCAGCTCCGGCGGAAACCGAGCAAGATATAGAGTAAGTAGAAGTGTCCCCTGGGTTTACATCATCAGCTCCTTCAGTTGATCCTCCAGTTGAGAAACCGAGACCGCTTCCAGTACAAGAATCTGTGTCTCCAGAATCCCAAGATAGGGTTCCTGTATCTCCCGGCGCTATACAAATATCTGATAAGTTAACAAAAGCGTCTCCCTCTGTTGCCCCAGTTATTGGAACACTTGTTGAAGCAATATCCGCCATATCCCAAGTCTCACCAGTTTTTATACAAGCAATTGAGTATGAGACAGCACTGAAGGCTGGTCCCGGAACCGTTACTCCACTTTGAGCACCATTTGGTGGAGTAAGCATTGGAATACTCATCCAAGAAGAAATCTCTCCTGTTGTAGTGTTACTTCCAGTGTTTGGCTTACATTGAATATATCCACTTCCCACAGGTGCAACCCAGTTTAGAGAAACTGTCACAGGAGAACCGGTATAAGCGACTGAAGCTGGTGTCGCATAGAGAGTTAGGCCTGTTGCCTCTGATGGTGGGAAAGTAACTCCAGAAAAATCTACCCAACCAACAACATCATCTCCCCATCCGTATCCACTAGCATCTCCAGTTGGAGAAACAGTCACTCCATAAGTAGCCCCTGTCATAGAAAGAAGTCCATCCCATCCATCTTCTGTCGCTCCGTCAAAAGCTCCTCCTCCAAGAAAACTAGCAAATCCAGTGACAACACTAGTTCCAGGTGCCATTCCAGGCAAAATACTTACTCCAGAAAAATTTATCCAACCAACATTCGGCGACCATCCATATCCAGAAAGAGCTCCTCCGTCTGAGGCTGTTACTCCATAATTATTTGTTCCGCAAACATTTCCACCTCCACCAGCTGATGGTTGTGAAGCGCAGTTCATAAAGATCCATCCAATATTTGGTGACCAAGCAGTTCCTGTTACTGACCCTCCCGCTCCTTTTACTGGCAAAACAACAGAAGCTATAACCAAAAAAGCTGATAAAAATAAGGCTAATTTAAGTTTTTTAGTAATTTGCATGTTTATTCAGTCTCGTTTAAAGATGATAAAAGTGACTGTTTATCAGAATCAGATATTTCTCCTCCAGTAGACTCAGTCTTTAGTCCAGCCAAAAGATCTTCTTTTTCAGCCTCTGTTGGTCCGGGTCCAGCTTCTGCTTTTAGCTGTTCAAGTAGTTGTAATTTTTCCCTATCAGACAAAGGTCTGTTTCTCTCAAATCTTGAAACCAAAAAGTATACCCCTCCAAGAAAAATAGCTATAACCACAATCGAAATTACATATTGTTTTATTTTTCTTCTCTTATCTCCACTTCCAACATTTGAAAAGTCTTGAGCTGGAGAAGATGACGGCATAGTTGTTGTATCCATTTAGAAATTATAGCACTTTAAAAATATAAAAATGATTTAAATTATTTTTTTGGGGATATTTACCCCTACACCTTTTATGGCAGTATTACTAGTGGTGTTTTTATATTTTAGTTTTATATGAACAATAATTATAGTTAGTTGTAAATTTTCAAATAAAATTGTGGAGCAATAAAACACTCTGCCATAAAAGGTGTGGGGGTTTACCCCCACAGATTTCCATCATCTTTACGGAAAGGTGCCGGGGTTGTTTTACCGACCTTTTTCTGGTATATTGCGAATATTACAAGTCGGATGGTCTCCGGCTTTATTTATTAAATAATTGAATAACAATTAAATATGTTAGACTTAAAAGCGCTTAAACTAGCAGCTGTACAGTTAGAGGAGGAACGAAAGGTTCCACAAGACAAAATAATAGAAGCGATCGAGTTCTCTCTCGCCGCCGCCTACAAAAAAGAATACGGAAAGCGAGACCAAATCGTTCGTTGCAAATTTAATTTTGAAACTGGCGACACAGAATTCTATCAAGTAAAAATCGTAGTTGATGATTCAACTGTTCGATTCGTTGAAGAAGGAGAAGAAGATGTTCCAGAAGAAGGAGACGAGAGAACTAGATACAACTCAGAAAAACACATCATACTAGAAGACGCCAGAAGAATAAAAGCTGACGCGGAACTTGATAGTGAAATTTCTTTCCCACTTGAGACAAAAGAAGACTTCGGAAGAATCGCTGCTCAAACAGCAAAACAAGTAATCATCCAAAAGATTCGTGAGGCAGAAAGAACCTCTATCGTTGATGAGTATGGAGCAAAAGAAGGAGAAATTGTTTCTGGATATGTTTCCAAGCTAGACCGTGGAGCAATGTTCGTTGATCTACATCGAGCAACTGGAATTATGCCGTTTGAAGAGCAAATCCAAGGAGAACATTGGAAAAGAGGAGACAGAATAAAAGCTTATCTATATGAAGTAGATGAAACTCCAAGAGGTATAGTTTTGAGACTATCTAGAACACATCCTCGTTTTATAGAAATGTTGTTCGCAGTTGAAGCACCAGAAATCGCCAGTGGAGTTGTCGAAATAAAAGCTATCGCCCGAGAACCAGGATCCCGATCAAAGATCGCAGTTTTCTCAAATGATGAACGAGTTGATCCAGTTGGATCTTGTGTTGGAGGACGAGGAGTTCGAGTTACAACAATAATGAATGAATTATCTGGAGAAAAAATAGATATTATTCCTTGGGCGGAAGATCCAGCAACTTTCATTTCAAACTCACTCTCTCCTGCAAAAGTTCTAGACGTTGCGATTGATGCTGAAGGTAGAACTGCAACGATTGAAGTAGCTGATGATCAACTATCTCTTGCAATTGGTAAAGGAGGACAAAATGTTCGTCTTGCTGCAAAACTAACTGGCTGGAGAATCGACATCAAGGGAGTTAAGGGTGAAGAATTCGCCTCAAGTGACGGAGAAGAAGTTCGACTCGAAGACGAAGCTGGATTTGTAAAACTATCTGACCTAAAAAACCTGACAAAAGATTCTGAAGAGTCTGCTGAAGAAGAGATCGCCGAAGACATAGAAAACAAAGAAGAGGAGAAAGAAGAAGCAGTCGAAAATGAAGAAGTTAAAAAAACAGACGAAGAATAATTTCTCTTACTATAAGCTATAACCTAAAAACTAACACCTATTATATATGGCCAACATCGATTACCCAATCTCAAGAAACCAACCAAACCTACTTCACATTCTCCCTGTTTTCGTAAACAAAGAAGAGAAGATTATAAACGGCTTAGTTGAGATAAATTCACAATCTATAAATAAATATGAATTCATAACTGAAACAGGGCATTTGAAACTTGATCGAGTTGGATATTCTTCACTCGCCTACCCTGCAGTTTATGGAGCAATCCCTTCTACTTTTGACCAAGATGGAGACCTTTTGGATTTCATTATTGCAGGAGTGGGAGAGAATCTTGTCCCAGGATCTTTAGCTGAACTTCGTGTTATTGGAGTTATAAAATTTGAAGATGGAGGAGAAAGAGATGACAAAATAATAACCGTTCTAAATGACGATAAGAGAATGGATCATATAGAGTCTTACGAATACTTCGGAGAACACTGGGCAAAAGAAGTTGAGCACTATTTCGAACACTACAAAGATCTAAAGAAACCAGGCACTTGTAAAGTCCTTGGATTTTTTGGAGCGGATACTGCCATGGAGATAATTGATGAGTGTATCGAAAGGTATGACAAGGAAATAAGACCTAAAGTCTCTTAATTTGTATGATACAAAAAGGGAAAATAAATTTTGGAACTTTAATTGTAATCGTTCTTCTTGTCTTGGCCTCTGTATATTTTTTGTCAGCAAACTAAAACCTAAACACCTAAAATGAAAATACCAAAAATCGAAATAGAAAAATTAGAAAAAAGCCGAATTTCTCTAACGGGAGAAATTGATACAGAAACTTTTATGAGTTTCAAAGAAAAAGCCTTAGACGGATTTGTTGATGCTGTTGAACTGCCAGGATTTCGAAAAGGAAAAGCTCCGCGAGATCTCGTCTTAAAGCACATAGGCGACAAGGCTATTCTTGAAGAGATGGCAGAACTCGCTCTTGCTGAAGTTTACCCAGTAGTTATAAAAGAAGAAAAAATTGATGCAATCGGAAGACCTGAAATAACGCTCACTAAGATAGCCATGGAAAATCCTCTTGGATTCAAAATCACCACCGCTGTTGTGCCAGAAATGCAACTTCCTGATTACAAAAAGATTGCAAAGGAAGAAAATAAAAATAAAAAAGAAGTAACCCTTACAGACGAAGAGTTGGAAGAAGGAATTTTGAAACTTAGAAAGTACCGTGCCCATGAAGCGATTCACGCCGAAGGACACGCTCATGACAATCACGAACACGGAGAGGCACTGGATGAGAAGAACCTTCCTGCTTTTGATGAAGAATATGTAAAAAGTCTTGGAAAGTTCGAAAGTGTTGATGACTTTAAAACAAAATTTAAAGAGCAATTACTTGATGAGAAGAAGTGGCAAGAAAAAGAAAAAATTAGAATCGCAATACTAGAAAAAATAGTTGCCGAAACAAAAGTTGAAGTTCCAGATATTCTTGTTTCTTTTGAAGAAAACAAGATAATCGAAAAGCTGGAAAATGACATAACTAATATGGGACTAGATTGGAATGATTACCTGAAAAGAATTGGAAAGACAGAAGATGACATCCGAGCTGAATTCCACGGCGACGCTGAAAAGAGAGCCAAGCTTTCTCTTATGATTGAAAAGGTTGGAAAAGAAGAAAACCTTACCCCAACAGAAGAAGAAATTGAAAGGGATGTGAAAGAGATAAGCGCAAAATATGAAGGAGTTGATCCACTGCGCGCAAGACTATATGTAGAAGAAGTTTTGCGAAACCAAAAGGTTCTAGAATTTCTAGAAAATTTATAAAGCCTCAGCACAACAAAAAGCCCCAGAAATGGGGCTTTTTGCTTAGGGGACAATAAGTTGCTACACTGCATAAAACTGTTATTTATGGATACTTTGACAACGCTCTCAAGAGAGCAAACAATAGAACACGTTAATTCGTTCTACCTTAAAATTAAACACCTGCAGAAGCTAGATGACTTATTGGCGGAGGTGAAAATTTTTTTCCAGGATTTGGTCTCAAACAATTTCGAGCCAAAATACCAAAGCCCCAGAGCTTTTTGCCGACTTGTAGATGAATTTGAAAAAATTTTATCTTTCACTGTTTCGAGGTTAGATAAATACATACTCGAAAACAATCCAGAAAAAAACCTTGAGATGTTTCTAAAAGTTCATAACACATTTGTGGACAATTTTGGAAAAGAAAACATAAAAAGAACTTGGCCGGGAAGGGTTTTTGGAGAATACTTATTTGGGTCTTTAAAAAATGGATACCCGAATTTCCTATTAAAACTTGAGTATGAGCAGGTGCTAGAGTTATGCGAAGGTATCTACTTAAATAAAGGCAAAGGGGATCATGATTTCATAAATATCTATGTGGAAGAAAAAAGACCTTTCGTGAAAGACATGGCAGAAAAGATATCAGCTATGGATTTCCATTCCGCCATAGATTGGATTGTGAGTTACCCCAAATTGTTCCCTTACAAAGAAGACTTATACAAAGCAGTAACGTTGACCAATGTCGACACAAACACCTTGTATGAAGCGACAAAAAGAACCAGATCAGAGGTTCTTTTGCGAAAATTGATGACACAGCCTAACGCGGAATTGCCATTTGAAATTTTTGCAATTAAATCATTAATGCCCACCTAAGGCTTTTTTATTTGTTTGACAAAACCACAAAAAATGATAATATAAAAATATGAAAACTAATAACACATGCAGATTAAGTAGAGCTTCCCACGCGGGCGTCTTTACTATGAATGGAGAGATTTGTATCTCTTCTCTTTCTGCTTGTGTTGAGCTCCTGACCTCATAAATATCTTGTGGTCG
>CAYZIU010000006.1:8095-8330 GCA_964478575.1 uncultured Candidatus Saccharibacteria bacterium
TCAAACTCCTTGGGCGGTTAATTCGAATACCGAATTCGAAAAACTGTTCACAAAAAATTTAATAAAATGGTAAAAGAAAAACCTTACCTGATCGGAGAAAAAACTTATCTCCGACTCTTGGACGAGACCGACGCGGATCTCGTAACAACCTTCCGCAACAATCCAGATGTCTGGAACAATCTTGCTCACACCTTTCCTGTGTCGTTTGAAGACGAACTTGCTTGGGTTAATAAGA
>CAYZIU010000006.1:8340-20617 GCA_964478575.1 uncultured Candidatus Saccharibacteria bacterium
TTTTTGCAGTTGTCTTGAAAGAGGCGAATGATTTAATCGGCAGTATGGGGCTTCACGACATTGACTGGATGAGTAGAACAGCGGTGACGGGTACTCTTATTGGCAGAACTGACCTGCATAGCCAAGGTTATGCAACAGATGCCAAAAAAACACTTCTTAACTGGGCGTTCAATGTTCTCAACCTAAGGATTGTTTATTCCAGAGTATTTTCTTTCAACAAAGCATCTCTTCGTTATGCCGAAAAATGTGGGTACAAAGAAATCGCCAGATTTCCAGAATCTACTTTTAGAAATGGGAAGTACCACGACCTCGTGACACTTCAGATAACGCAAACAGAATGGTTTTCTAAGAAATAACTCTACCCCACCTCTTGTGAAAGGGGTGGGTTTTTGTTTGATTGACATTCGACTTAAAAAAGAAGATACTCCTAAAAAATTGATCTTATGAAAAGAGTCATAGCTATTGTTTTAGCCATAATCCTGACAACAGGTTTAGTCGGCGCAATCACACTTTGGGGGATAAAAAACTTCAAAGAAAAAGAAAAGGAAGAACAAGTTGAAGAAGAATATTTTTGGACTGTTCTAAAAAAAGACAAGAAAATTGACTCTCTCGAAAGAGAGCTCGAATACTCAAAAGAATTAGTAGAGAGCCTCCAATTAAATAAAAAAAGTTCATATTATTTTTACGACATGAACCAAAGAAGGTATTTTTGTATGGGAGGAATTGTTGTTGTAAAAAAATTCACCAACGACCAACCGCCAGAACTCTTTGAAGATTGGACTGAAGACGTTGAGATCGCAACTTACTGAAACCCGCAATCTGCGGGATTTTTTATTTTTTAAAATTAAAACCCACCTTTAGGTGGAATAAATCCTATTAGCAATTTCACCACGATCGTGGTGAAATTGCTAATAGCGTAATAAGTAAATTAGAAAGAAAATAAAAAACCGCCCCAACTTTGGGACGGTCGCCATATAAATGGCTCATAACTTAATTTTCCTCAAACTCTTTGATGAACTTTCTTACCATCTTTTCCTGAGTTTCCTTCATCTCTTTTTTACCGGCATATGAATTGCTAAGGAACTGATTAATTTTCTGTAAGGCATCATTTTTCTTTGTAACCAATTTGGTCAAGAAAGATATTTTTGCTTTCATAATTTCTTCCTTTGCTTCATATTCCTTACTTATACTTACAGCTTCTTTTGCCAAGTTTTCAGCCCTTGCTTCAGCGTGATTTTTACTAAGCTCAAACATGTCTTTTTCGTTGTTCATTCTGGCAACTTCGCCATCGTGAATTTTCTTCGCAGAAGCCGTTAGAGTATCCTGATATTCTCCCGCGTAGTGTTCTTCAAAGCTCAGTTTTAACTGATTTTCGTAAACACCCGGTTTGATCATTAACTTCATCAAAATTGGTGAAGTCTCAATCAAAAATATCATAAACCATACTGCCCATATAAGAAACGAATTGTTTCCAGACTTTAAGTCCTTCAAAGCATCAAAGCGATCCTGAAAGCCATAAGTTGTATTATCGCTAACACTTTTTAAAGCTTCAGTTTCTGCCTTTTCTAGTTCAGCAAGATCTTTTTTGTGATCCTCCAGGAAACGTTTATACTTCTGCTGTTCTTCAGCAAAGGCCACAGCGGAAGGACTTTCCATCCTTAATCTTTCGTACTCAGCCTGCATTGCGGCAAGGCGTTGTTTTTCAGACTCAAGATATTCTTCCTTTTTCTTCGCAGCGGGCCCATACCCTTTTTTCCCGGAACCTATCAATCCCTCAATTTCTCCTGTGATCGCTTGCTCCTGTGCTCTAACACTGTCAGACAAAGCATCCACCTCTGCACGAATTGATTCGAGATAATCATTTTGCTTGCCAGACGCATTATCCAGACGCATTTTTGCGGCATCTAATTCGGCGTACAGAATGCTTTTTTCATTTTTTATTGAGTCCTTTACATGCACAGATTCGATCCGGGCTTTTTCTACAATTACCTTATCAATCTCTGTCTTAAAAATCTGGATTTCCAAAGAAATTGCAACAAGGTAGGAAGTAAAAAATATAAAAGTAAATCTTACGATCATCATCCCAATATCCATAAACCAATTCCGTTTACCACCATTGGCGTAGTTGCGGTCCATTCCGCTAATAAATCCACGATCCAATGAAAGAATAAAACCAGCCCACAAAATGGCGATGGCTATAATAATTCCAACATTCGATACGAACATCGGAGCCATATTTGCCATACCAATTCCAGCCAGAATGCAAACCATTAACATTAGCACCCCTAAAGATGCTTTGACATTGATGTCGCCAGATGGGCAACGGGAAATTGTTTCGCGATCACAACCACCTAGGGTTGCGAAAAAAATGCGGATTTGGCCACCCAAGTTTTTAACCTGAGAGCCAAAAGTCGTTTGGTTTTCGTTGTTATTCATTTTTCAAATTGTTTGAATACATGATAGCACAAAAGACTAGAAAAGTCAACCCCTACAGCAGGGAAATTCACCCTAAAAGGAACGGTATTAATAGCACTTTTTAAATAAAAACGACTACTTTCTAGATAAATAAAAAATCCCGATTTTGGTCGGGGTAAAAAAGGACCGTTCCAATTGAAACGGTCCTTATTAATCCATGAAAACACACAGTCTTTTTTAAAATTTTAGTTAGTGCCCTTCACCCTCAACTCGATACTCAAGCTGTTCAAGAGTTACCTGCACTCCACTCTTTAAGTTTGAAGGAATTGAACTTTTTCCGTTTTTATACGGATAAAATTCCGATCCTATAACTCTTACAGGGTCAATTTCGATTGACTCTAAAATAAATTCAATGATTTCTCCTGCATCCTCGCCTTCTACACCACCGGTAATAATTGGATCTGAAATTGTTGTCACAAGGATAATCTTATAAAATTTCCTTGCGTCTGCATCGCCCTGCCACTGATAGACAAAATTAGCAGTACCGATAACCTTCGGTTTATTTTTTTCATTTTCCAATGCATTAATTTTTTTATCCATTTCATCAATCATGGTTAAATAATTTTTATTTGCTTCGGCAAGAGTGTAATTTTCCTTTTTCAAATCAGAAACTACTTTGTCTCCTGATTTGCTGTTGCAGCTGAAGAAAATTGTTGAAAGCGATAATATCGCAACGAAAAATAATGTTTTGTTTTTCATTTTGGTTTTTATTTAATTTTGTGAATTTACAATTGTTACTTTGATAGTATAGCATTTTAACGTAGTTTTGTCAAGTCAAAAAAGCCCTATTTCTAAGGCTTTTCTTTCCCAACTATTCCCTATAACCTAACAGCTGTCACCTATCCCTATCCTCTGTTATCAATAAGATATTTCCTTGGACTTTCGGATAGGTCTAAGAAATGATCCACAGATTCCTTTAGGATTGTTGAAGCAGACTGTCCAAATGTACAAGCTTCGACTTGAGTTGTTTGTCTCATATATTCTACAAGCGGAACAAAGTCTCCGTCTCCAGTCATAAGAATAATAGCGTCCACCTTCGGGGCCATAAGCATCGCGTCTACCGCCATACCAACATCCCAGTCAGCCTTCTTTGATCCATCAGAAAATACCTGAAGATCTTTTACTCTTGTTTCAATCCCTGCTTTGTTAAGTGCATCGAAAAACGCCTGTTCTTCTTTTGAGTCAGAGTCGATTACATAGGCAATAGCTCTGATAAGCTTTCGCCCAGCAACTGCCTCTTTCAGAATATTTCCGAAGTTTACTTTTCTTTTGTATAAATTTTTTGCGCTGTGATACAGATTTTGTGTATCGATGAAAACAGCAACGCGCTGTTCTTTGTGTTTAAAAATAGCCATATACTTAGTTATTAGTTTTGAGTTTATAGTTTCAATAAGAAACTTAATCTCGTTTTATAAAAATTCCGACACGCGATAAGGAGAGAAAATCAAATCGTCCCCAAAGGGACGAATGATTATGATTTCAATATTTTTGTTATTTTATCAAAAGATTTTTTGTCACTTTTTTCAAGACCTTTCATGATCTTTCTTCTTTCAGCAACCATCTTGATAAGTCCACGGCGAGAACTGTTGTCCTTCTTGTGTTTCTTCAAGTGACCAGCTAATTCGTCTATTCTTGTAGACAGGATTCCAACTTGAACAGGATCTGAACCAGTGTCATTTTCGTTCTTTTGGAAGCCTTTTATTACTTTTTGTTTCTTTTTTGTAGTAAGCATAAAATTTGTTTCGCCTTATTGCGTAACGATACTTTAGCATACTTTGAGAGACTTTGCAAGCCCCCTACACCTTTCAGATCATGGTCTTAAGTTATAATTAAAAAATGTTCTATTTTTATATATTAAAGAGCAAAATGGATGGAAAACTTTACATTGGCTCAACCGACAACTTAAGACGAAGACTTTCAGAGCACAATAGTGGCAAGGTTATCTCCACTAAACCTCGAAAGCCATTTGAACTTAGATACTATGAGGCTTTTCATAAAGAAACAGATGCACGAAAAAGAGAGCTTTCAATAAAAAAAGACGGTAAAGCACTTGGCCAGCTTAAAAAAAGAATCTCTGAAAGTCTTCTATGATTTGAAAGGTGTGGGGGCAAGCCCCCTACTTCCCTCTAATCTAAAGGCCGAAATACCCCGAAAATAGAAAAAAACCGGTGATTAGCCGGTTTTTAAGATCCTTTTTTGGGTTCTTTTGTAATGAGCTCAAAGCCATTTTTCACAGCCTTTTTGGTCTCATCCATCCTTTTTTTAATAAACTTTTCCCATTTAGGAAAATCTTTGTTCATAGAACGAATGTTCCAAACAATGAATAAAACAAAGGCAATCAAGCATAGCGGGGCAATGTTTATCCCAAACAAAGTCCCAACCAGCCCAATCATCATGAAAACAAAGAAACCGTAAAAAAGCACGAAAGTCATATACTTAAACTTCATTATTCTATTTTTAAATTTACTTATGTATTATATAATAAAATAAGGACTCAGTCAAGTAATTATAACTACAAGATTAAAATACAAAAATCGGCCTTACTCAGCCGATATATCCACCCCAAAAACATTCTGCATCATCTTAATCCAACTACTCGGTTCCGCTTTTATCCATATAATCTGCAACCAGGCCAACATAAAGGATAATAATCCCACAAACATAAAATTGTTCATATTGAAGAAAAAATATCCTTCCAAAAGGTGGCTTAAAAAGAAAAGAGCTGTAATTATCACCACCATATTGATAATAAAACCTAAAACTATTCCTATTTTCATAAAGTTCATTTTGTTTATTTATATCATCTTTTTGGCACCAGATACAAAATATGTTGTGCGACATTGAAAAAATGAGATAATGAAGAGGTAATGAACGACCTACAAAAACTAAAAAGGGAATTTCTAGAATCAATCGAAATAGAAAAAGGAAACAGCCTGAAAACTGTAGAGAACTACGACCGTTACCTTACTCGCTTCTTTGAATTCTCAAAGGCAAAAAATCCAAGCGATATAAACG
This sequence comes from uncultured Candidatus Saccharibacteria bacterium, assembly GCA_964478575.1. Lineage (GTDB taxonomy): Bacteria > Patescibacteriota > Minisyncoccia > Phycocordibacterales > UBA9973 > JAGOTH01. The sequence goes on from CAYZIU010000006.1 coordinate 13,831, forward strand.
ACGACAATATTCGTGAATATCGACTACATCTAAACCGCTCCGCTGGGGTGAAAGTTCGAGGGCAAGCCAGCGCCACAATGAAGAAAAACACTCAAAACTACCACTTGATAGCTCTTCGTGTATTTCTTAAATACCTTATGAAACGAGGAGTCCCGTCTCTATCCCCTGACAAAATAGAACTAGCAAAAATTCGTGAGAGACATATCGATCTTATTTCGGTTGATGAACTTAATAGATTAATGAAAGCCCCAGATCTGTCAAAAGAAAAAGGACTTCGTGACAAGGCGATTTTAGAATTATTTTTTTCAACTGGACTTCGTCTGTCAGAACTTTGTTCGCTAAACCGAGATTTGGATCTTTCAAAAGAAGAATTTTCAATTCGAGGAAAAGGAGAGAAAGTTCGAGTTGTGTTTTTATCTGATTCAGCGAAATCTGCAATCAAGGATTATCTTTCAAAAAGAAAAGATATGGATGAGGCTATGTTTGTTGACCTATCTCACAGAAGCGGCAAGGGTGCTCGAGGTAGGTTAACTCCTCGCTCCATAGAAAGGTCAGTTAAGTTTTATGCAATCAAAGCTGGAATCTCAAAGAAAGTTACCCCGCACGTTCTGCGTCACTCTTTTGCAACAGACCTACTCCAGAACGGCGCCGACATCCGAAGTGTGCAGATGATGCTGGGACACGCAAATATTTCTACGACTCAAATCTATACTCATGTAACTGATAAGCAGTTAAAAGATATACATAAAAAATTCCACTCTAGGAAATAAAGGAAATTCTCGCCCCGTAGTGAGCCGAGCGCGCACTCGGTGCGAGGATCTACTGTGGGGTTTACACTCATGTTACCGACAAACAATTAAAAGATATTCACAAAAAGTTTCATTCAAGAGGTTGATTTCGTGAGATAATATAAAACAAATGGAAGATCAAAGAAAAAATTATTTCTCGCAAGCATATTCAACAGGTGCCGATATTTGGACGCTTCATGATTACAGAGAAGTTATAGAACCATTCGTCTCAAGGCTCCCAGCTGGATCTCTTGTTTTAGATCTTGGTTCTGGGCGAGGAAGAATGGACTTCCTTCTGGCGCGCGAGGGGGTGAAGGTTATCGGACTGGATTATGTTCCTCAGATTATTGAGAAAAATAACATGGCAGTCAAAATGGAAGGCCTTGAAAATAGTTTAAGATTTAAAGTTGGAGATGTTTTAGATGTGCCATTCACTGATTCATCCTTTGATGCGGTTTTAGATATTGGAACACTTCATCATCTGAAAACTTCTGAATGGGAAGAGTATATAAGTGAAATAGCTAGAATCACAAAACCTGATGGACTCGTTCTTTTGATTGAATTGTCTAAAAGTAATGCTCATTATGGTCCGGTAAAACCGAAAGAATCTGAAACGGGAGACTTTTTGATTCACGAAATGCATTACCACTTTTTTACAAAAGAAGAACTCGGAACAATGTTCATTAAAGATTTCGAAACAATCGCACTCGTGGAACAAGTGATGGGTAGCGACAAGGCCTTAAGGTTTGTCACAGTTCTAAGGAGAAAATAAAAAATCCGGGTAATAAGCCCGGATTTCACTCCTTTCAGAGTATCAAGTATGAAAAAGAAAAGTTCTTTTAAAAGCACCCCTTCCCGACAGTAAGGCCACCGGTCCAGGGTGCTATCCCATGAAAACACATCTTTATGTTGAGGCCAAAAAATTTGGCCGGAACAATTTCTAAACTACAGATTACTCTTTCTAAAAAATCTGTCAATGAATTTCCCTAAAAGGAACCCGGAAAATAAAACTACAGATAAATAAAGGAGAGAGATTCCGAAAGAAGAACCGAAGCCCCTTTCATTGTTTGTGAGATTGTTGGCAACAACCAAAACAAACCAACACCCAACAAGAGTCCCTCCCACATTATTGAGAAAATGTGAAAATATAATTTTCTTTTCCTGAGCTGTGATGGTAAGTAGGGAGAAGACACAGCAAAACAGAAAAAATATTCCACAAAAAATGATCCATTTCTCAAAGTCTCCAGCGATTTCAAGTTTTGTCTGTGTGTCCAACAAAGGGAAAAGGATTGTGTGCACTATGCATATCAATCCACTTATAATCATGCGTGTTTTTATCATATAAATGAGCTTTGATTTATATAATACATAAAGCAAAAAAAACCGCCACACTGAGGAGTGGGCGGTCAACCAAAACAGGTAAAATTGTTAAGTGTTTGAGTGTAGAATTTTGGCAAAATCAACAAAAACAGCAAATACAAATTACCATGAGTATCTTGAATATTAAATTAAAAAACTTACATGAGTATTATAGCAAATTGACAGAGATTGTCAAGTAATAATAAGCCTGAAAATTTACTAGAATAAGAGAGACTTGTCCCGTATGAAATCGCGGACAAACTACAAAAGAAACATGATCGATTTAATTACTAAAAAAACAAAAAATAGAATACTCAAAAATATTAATGTCCGCGTTCTATTTCATATGGGATGAGAATTATATCTTGGAACGTCAATGGAATTCGGGCAGTGCATAAAAAAGGACTCTTTGTGCCTTTTATTAATAAATACAAACCAGATATTTTGTGTCTTCAAGAAACAAAGGCCGAACAAAGTCAGTCCGAAGTTGATTTGAAAGAATATGAAGAATACTGGAACTCTGCATCAAAAAAGGGATATAGCGGAACGGCAATTTTTACAAAAATAAAACCTGAAAAGGTTCTTTTGAATTTTCCAACATCTATAACAAAAAAGTATAAACTGAAAGATAAATACGGAAACCCGGATGAAGAAGGCCGAGTTATTGCTTTGGAATTCAAAAAATTTTTTATAGTTAATGTCTATACTCCAAATGCAAAAGATGATTTGTCTAGAATTCCTCTTCGACACAAAGCTTGGGATCCAGCATTTCTAGAATATGTTTCTATCCTAAATAAGAAAAAACCTGTAATTTTTTGTGGGGACTTGAATGTCGCACATACAGAAATTGATCTCGCTAGACCAAAAGAAAATGTTGGCAAAAAAGGATTCACTAATGAAGAAAGGTCTGGAATTGATAATGTAATAAAAAAAGGTTTTGTTGATACGTTTAGAATTTTCACGAAAAGTGGAGGACACTACACTTGGTGGAGCCACTTCGCTGGAGCGAGAGCGAGAAATGTTGGTTGGCGTATTGATTATTTTTTCGTTTCAGAAAAAATTACTAACAAAATAAAAAAATCTGAAAACCTGACCACACAAATGGGAAGCGACCACTGCCCTACTCTTATAGATATCGAAATATAGAGACCCTTCCAAATTTTCTAGTTTTGGTATAGACTCAAGAAAATTATTTAAAAATGAATAGTACTACAGATTTAACCCTGACAAATCACATTGTTCCTCATTCTGAATGGGGAACTTTCGCCCATCAGATTAGTTCTCTCCAAATAGAGAGCCATTTCATAACCAAAGGAATGGGGTGTATGGAACAAACAGAACTTTTTCTTTTCAGTGAAAAAGAAATCACAGAGGTCATTAAAAAAGAAATGGCGACCATCTCTACAATAAAGAAGGGCGTATTTTTCACCCAAGAAGTTGCTGGATTTGGGCTTGCAATATGTAAAGACATCAAAATAGCCAATCAACTTTTCTGTGAAATCAGAGACAAATTAATCAGAGAAAATGGAGAGGATGATTTCATAATCTGTGATGTCTTTATGAAAAACGGCTATGCGGCCGGAACGGACGTAGTAAAAATGTCTAAAAAACTGGAGGAAAGTATAAAGAAAAACACCAAAACTCCGATAAAAGTTTACTATCCAATTCATACTCTTAATCAGAGATTTAAAGGAATCCAAAGGATTTTCAGATTAAACTTCGAACAGATACCATCGGAAATAATTTCCACAAAAAAGAACGGGGTAATAAATCTACCTCACAAAATAATTAAAGCCGTCTGAAGACGGTTTTTTGTTTTTATGTATAATTAGAGTATATGCAAAAACAAATTACTCTCGGCGGTGGATGTTTCTGGTGTCTTGATGCAATATTTAAAACAGTCAAAGGAGTCACCAAAATAGAAAGTGGCTATGCCGGAGGAGAGAAACCAAATCCAACTTATTTAGAGGTTTGTGGAGGCAAAACTGGACACGCCGAAGTTGTTCGTCTGACTTATGACGAGGATCAAATAAAACTTGAAGATATAATAAGAATATTCTTCGAAATTCACGACGCAACAACAATGAATAAACAGGGCGCAGATGTAGGAACTCAATACCGCTCAGTTATTTTTTATGAAAACGAAACAGAAAAAGGCACTATCGAAAAAATCCGTGATGAGGCACAAAAGTCGCTGAAAGATCCGATTGTTACAGAGATAACTTCTTTAAGTGATTTTTTTCTAGCAGAAGAATACCACCAAGATTACTACGCCAAGAATCCAAATCAACCATATTGCACAGCGGTGATTTCTCCTAAACTCTCTAAATTTCTAAAGAAATAAAAAAGCCCCGGAAAATCCGGGGCGACACTTGCCATTGGAAAAATATTTGGTTATGGAATAAGATTACTCTTTTAAAAATATTTGTCAAACAAAAAACCGTGCGCCTCGATTATGAGACACACAGTTAAAAATAAACCATCAGAAAAGATCTTACTTCTTCCAACCCTTGCCATACTCAAATGAATACGGCTGACCATCAATTTCCATAAAAATTTCTGCATATAAGTTCGTTGCAACAGACCTGGTTGCTTCCCATTTCAGGACCTCGGCATTTTTTATTTCAACAATACCTGGAGGGAATGGCATCTGACAGTCCATGCGGGATCCATCAGGAAAGCTAATCTCTTTCACCATAATAAACTTTTTCTGGTTATCTATCATCAGCACAGCGGATGTGCCCGTAAAAATTTTGTTTTTGTCGGAAATGATAATAGTGTCAAAACTATCACCCGTTTTCACGAGGATGGTGTCAACGTCAATATATGACGCCGAATTTTGCGCACCTGCAGACGTTGCCACAAGCGACAATAAAATTACAAAAAATAAACTTTTCATAAAAACAATTTTTATCACTTTATCACCAAATCTATATTTTGCAAAATAAAAAACCGGGCTTCTGCCCGGCTCGTTAAACTTAAATCTAGCTAAAGAATTATTTTATTATTATAGTTTTTCCCAACCACACTTGGTCGTGGAATCATATCTGTATGATTCTCCGTCTATATTAAAAAATATTTGTGCTTCCAACTCAGCCCCCTGCATAGGTTGATTGCTTTGCCAATCTATAATATTAGCCTTTTCTGCAACTTCAACTCCAGATGGAAATCGGATATTGTATACCAACATTGCTCCCGATTCAAAATTTAGAGTTACTTCGAATTTTTTTTCTTCATTGTGTATTTTTACAGAAGAAGATTTTGTTTGAGCCTCAAGTCTGAGGGGGCAAACTCCCATACAAACAATAGATACTAAAATAATAATATTTTTCATTGTAAAACATTTTTTTGATTATACAACCCTGTTTAAGAAATGTCAAATGTAGAGATATTCACTGGGGAAAACTAAAACCGCCCACAAGGGCGGTTTTCAATAATCACACAAGCCTTTTACGCTTGGTATGCATCCCCTGTTTTAACGGCTTCTAAAATAGCCTGAAATAAGGCATCTTCAAAAGTTGCAGATATTGCTCCAACTTCAAAGTAAGCAGACTCATCTTTTCCTTTAACGCCAAGTTGACAAAATGTCCCTCCAAATGTCCAGTTACCCCATTCTGAGTAGTAGTAATATGAATTACCACTGGCGTCTGTACCCTCAACTATATATCTACATTGTTGTGCATTGTTTGGATTTGTTTCTGGATAAAGATACTTATCAGCCATTGCAGTAAATCCAAAAGAGAAAAATATTATTGCAAAAATAAAAAAGAATTTCTTCATATAGTTTTATTGATTGTTCTTAGATTCTGTACTATTAACCTTTTCGACATCCTTTACGGTTGGGAAATCTTCGTCAGTAATGAGACATCCGTTTGTATTTTTATTAACCGCTATTGTTTCTCCGTCATAATCAACACAAGAATTTGTTCCATCAATATCTGCACAAGTGGTCATTGTACAAGAGTCCCCTTCATAACTAAAACTTATTGAAACTTTTGATCCGTCAGTTGCGGTATTCTTTATCACCTTTCCGCTTGAGTCTAGCCCTCTATCTCCTCCTGAAGAAAACAGGAAGTATCCCGCTCCAGCGACGATTAGAAGTCCAGCCAATATCTTGATTGAATCAAAATTTGGACCTTTGAAAAAATTCATAATTTATTTAAAAGTTATTATTAACGGCTTTTGGCCTTAAGGTAATTATACAATAGAAAATGGAAAATAAAAAAACCGCCCTCATAAACTCGAAGGCGGTTTGGCGACACTCAAACGGCATCACTTAAAATTTTTTCCGGCAGATATTTTAGTACGGCGGATTCCAGTCCAATACGTCTGTGATGATGTACTCACTGAAACCTGACATTCCAGAATACTGCACTGTTACCGGTGGAATTGTTCCAATAGTCATACCTGGATGATCATCAATCCAATCTTCCATCCAATCTTCTCTTTCTTTGCAGTTAGAGTAGAGACTTTGAAAGGTTTGGCCGGATGCACCTTCGATACGAGCACTGAAGCCGGATACTCCAACGAAAACAATTATCAGATCCTTTTGGTCATCAGGACAGTTAATAACCGTTCCGTAACCAGGAGAAGCCTGACATGTTGTATATCTGTCGTAGCAATCCATCTCACCTTCTTCT
>CAYZIU010000007.1:0-891 GCA_964478575.1 uncultured Candidatus Saccharibacteria bacterium
CCTGGATTTCAAACATTAAAAGATGCGGAAATCGGAACTCGTGTTCGTCTGACTGTGAATGGAGTCTCTCGTGAAGTAACAATTAAAGGAATAATAAAATCAAAAGCAGGGGAAGTTGATGCCAGAATTTATATGATTGATTCTGAACTTCGCAAAATGATAGGGCGTACTGATCAGAACGTTGATGAGATTGCTATCTTTTTGGATGCAGAAGGGGATGCAATTGCCGCAAAAGATGCCCTTGTTGCCAGTGGAGTTGGCAAATATGCCAAAGTTCAAACTTCTGAAGAAGCTCAGCCGAAGTTTTTGAAAGACATCAAAGCAACCTTTGCTATCCTTGGAAATATGTTTAGCTTTATCGGACTTGTTGTGGCTTCGATCACAATATTTATTGTCATTTTCGTTAATGCCATAACTCGTCGCAGATATATTGGAATCCTGAAGGGGATTGGAGTGTCCAGAAGAGCGATTGAATTCTCCTATATCTTACAAGCAATTTTTTACGCATCTATGGGAATAATTCTCGGAATGATTCTTGTCTTCGGTGTTATTCAACCAGGGATTGCAGCGAACCCAATAGATTTCCCTTTTTCTGATGGAATACTTGCCACTACAGTTGTTGGGACAGTTGTTAGAATTATTATTTTGATGTTCGCCACAATTATCGCTGGATTCATTCCTGCCAGAATTGTTATCAAGCAAAGAACACTAGATGCAATCCTAGGAAGATAGAAATAAATATATGAACGACATTATAAAAATAGAAAATTTAAAAAGAGTTTTTAAAAGCGGAGATGCTGAGATTGTTGCTGTTAATGATTTAACATTTAGTGTTCCTGAAGGACAGTTTATGGCAATAACAGGCAAAAGCGGATCTGGAAAATCAACGCT
>CAYZIU010000007.1:901-1310 GCA_964478575.1 uncultured Candidatus Saccharibacteria bacterium
TTATCAGCTTGGACTTCTTGATCATCCAACTTCTGGAAACATAACTATCGCGGGAATTCCAGTTGAAAAATTAAACAGTGATGAAAGAACAAAATTCAGACTTAATTTTTTGGGTTATGTTTTTCAAGATTACGCAGTGCTACCATCTCTAACTGCCGAAGAAAATGTAATGGTCCCTCTTTTGATGCAAGGAATGAGTGTTGTTGCCGCACGAGAAAAAACTGACCGTGCCCTTGAGAAGGTTGGACTTCTTCATCGTAAAGGAAATACGCCTGCTCAGTTGTCTGGAGGAGAACAACAAAGAGTTTCAATTGCACGAGCTATTGTTCATAATCCAAAAATATTGTTTGCCGACGAGCCAACTGCGAACCTGGACACCGAAACATCAAAATCAATTTTAGACGCGTTT
>CAYZIU010000007.1:1320-17470 GCA_964478575.1 uncultured Candidatus Saccharibacteria bacterium
TTCTTGAGCTTAATCGTCAGGGCCAAACTATAATAATGGTCACACACGAAGAAGAGTATGCCCGTTTGGCTCATAGAATAATAAACCTTGCTGACGGTAAAATAGTCAAAGACACAACTCGATAAGAGACGGCCTGTGTAAAACTAAAAATGTTATAATCTTCCTATGGAAGTTCTACCACCGATAAAAGGCGCCTTTATTGGAAGACCTGGAAATGGGCGTAGAGCCACTCAACAACAAAACATCCCAGATCCAAGCAGGCCTGATATCTGGATACCAATTTATGAAAAACTGAAAGAAGTTCTTTCTCATCCAATAAAAAGAGGAAACAAAGAAGTAGATCCATATTTTGGTTATTTCGGTTATAGATGGCACCCTGTGATTCATAGTCCGGGGTATTTTCATGTAGGAATTGATATTCCAAACAAAATGGGGACAAAGGTTTATCCCGTCGCCAAAGGAATTTTTGAGTACTCGGGATTTACGAGTATCAACGGAAAATATATTTTGATGACTCATCCAGAAATAAAAACAGAAGACGGTTTTGTTCTGTCTAGTCTTTATTTGCATCTCAAAGACGCAAAAATAAAATTTACTACATATCAAAAAATGCTTCGTGAAATAAGTAAGCACACATATCCAAAAATTGAAGTTCAATCAAAGAAAATAATTGGAGAAGTTGGAAACTCTGGAGATTTGAGAGGAATGATTTCACATCTTCACCTTCAGTTAGAATTTCGCAATCAAGAGGGAACAATTATTGTTATCAATTCAGCTCGGGCTCTTGGTCTTACTCATGGAGAAAATCTATCTCGAGTTGTTGCCAACGAAGATGATTTTATAAAATTTTGTCGTGAGCACAGAGCAATGTTACTCTCTTGGCGAGAGTATTGGGGAGAGAGGTATCTGCCTGAGAAACCAAATTGATCTTAAAGAGCAAAAATCTCTTTCAGTAGTTTTGACCAAATAGGAGTTACATAGTTAACAATCAAGAAACATGGAAAATATATGATTGTCAGCGGAATAAAGATAAATATCAGTTTAAGTAATTTTTCTATCATAGCTAAATCCTAAGTTTTATAACCAAAGTTGTCAATGAATAACAAAATAGTAAAAGTTTCAGATAAGATGCAAAAAGGCTATAAGTATGAGCTTGTTGAACCTGTGGGTAAAAATTTTCACCCAGATTTCAGGCCGGATTTAACTCCAAAACAGATATTGTCTCTTGGGGCTTTTGGCGGAATTTACATGAGAGACTGCACAGAGGAGTTTCCAAAGGATTGGTTTACCAAAGCTAAATTTGCCCCAAAGGGGACAAGTAAACATTTGGCAGAAATAAATTATTTCAAAGTAAATGCTTCTCAACCTCTTTCTGTTTGGAGAGCGAAGGGCTGGATTAATGAAGAGCACGACCCACGAGGATGGTTTCAATGGTACTGCCGATATTATATGGGACGCAGATTGCCAAAAGAAGATTCTCGTCAGATAAAAAGATGGAACGCTATCCGTCGTCACATAGGACAAATAAAAGCCAACTGTAGAGCAGGGGACACTTCTTGCCGGCCACGACAGCGTCAGGCCCTCCTTCATTGGGCATATGACACAAGACGGATTTAGATTGCCTTACTCAAAAATATCTAGATGATAGGACAGAGCAGTTGTTGTTACAGAAGATATCGTTGACTCCTAATGAAATCTTATGTAGTATTCTAAAAAAATGTTTTATGAACTTTGAAATTTTAGAACACTATAGTCCGGATTGGACTGATGAGCTTTTTATCGACATTGGATTTCCTTCAGAGATAATTAAGTCTGACCAGGAAGTAATAAATAAAATACTTGAAATTCAAACCGTTCAAAGATTTGCGGGAGTTTATGCTGGTACGGCTCTTTCGGGAATTGCTACCAAAGAAGAAATTGAGGAGTATTTTTATAAAGGGCTCGGAAAAATGGAAGAGTCAAACTATTCCCACTCATTCTCTAATGGCTCAGAAGGTGCAGACCTTGATGCCACCTTTTATTTCTTCAACGGATTTTTTTGTTTAACTTATTTTTCTTCCGATTTAAAAATGGAACCAACATTTCATTGTGAATGGTTTCTTTTAAAAGAAAAAGGAAAGTGGGTTGAATATAAATTTAATAAAGGGTTTGAACTAATTAATTTCCTCTCCTTTTTAGCAGGGTTAGACTCAATAGATGAATTGTTTTTGTCTTCATCTGAATTTTCTTTAGAAAAAAACGATGAAGTAGAAGATTTGTATTTTGACCAGGACGAATATGAGTTAGAAACGGAAGAGGAAGATGCTTGGGCTATTTTCCCTGCAGAAAGTATAGGAGACATGTTTGACGAGCTTATTAACTTTAGAAACTGGATGCTCCATTTTTTCAAAAATGAAGTTCCTCCATTTTTAAATATCGACAATAAGCTCTGTTATTTGTTAGGTGAACAAAGACAAAGGTGGCAAATTAACACAATGATTCCTCCAGTCATAAAGTACGGAAAAAGTGAAGTGGCATTCTTTGGTTTTCCTCAAAATTTCCACAATGATTGGTGTAACATAAATATTTTTGTTGCAAAAAACGAGGCTGGAGAAAAAGTTGTTGGAATAATTGAAAGAAAGAATATACCTGAGTAGAATCAGGTTTTTTTATTTTATCTTTTATAAGTCAAACAGGATTTGTTTATCGGGCTTATGGCTCGAGGAAATACTAAAATTATTCATTAAAACCAATCAAGATTAATCCTAAAATTATTAGACCAAAGATTATTACTTTTTTTACTATTGCAGAATGCTTGGTGTTTTCGTGAAAAGCTCTTGGATTAAATTTTTTAACCATAACAGTATAAGTTAAAACGAAAATTGGAATTGCCATTCCAATACCTTTGACCAAACTAACAGGAGCGAGACTTATCGCGTATGTTTCTGATGCTAAGGCAAGAAATGTAAATAGCTCTTCGGTAAAGAATATTTTTATTGAACCTTTTATACGAGAAGCATCTTCTTTGATTTGGTGACGTGTTTTTTTAAATAATAAAAGTGTTGTTGTACCCAAAACACCAGAAGCTATAAGCTGTCCTCCAACTGCGGTGCTCCAATTAAGTCCACTTTCAAATATATATTTGAAAAGTATTCCCTCAATGGCCAGAATGACTGAAGCTAAAAGAATTAAATAAAAAGCCTTACTTAAATGTAGTTTTTTCTTCGATCTGTGCAGAGCAAGGATTATATTTCCAAATATAATTATTCCGATACCTATGTACTGTTTGAATTCAAGTATTTCTCCCACAAAAAGAAAGGCGAAAATAGGAATTATTATTTTTCCAAAAGAGAAAAAAGCAGACACTACTGAGGTATCTTCTATCGTCAGTGATTTATAATAAGGATATTGATATAAAAGATTGGTAAGGGCAAGTCCTATAATGGGAAGTAAAAAGTTTATAGATGGAACTTCTGGTTTTTGTATTAAAAATAAGATTGGTACAAAAACAAAATTTAGTACACTTGCTGTAAATATAAGAGAATTTATATTTTTCAAACCTCGATTAGCAAGGTATTCATCAAATATTTCTGCCACTGCATAAAGAGCTGGGGCAAGGAACGCAAAAAGGATCCACATGTTATTTTAACTTTTCTAAGTCTTCCAAAACTTCTTCAGCGTGGAAGGCTGGTTCTACTTTTTCATAGACTCTTTCAATAATCCCTTCAGGGTCAACCAAGTATGAAATTCTTTTTGTTCCGTCGCCGTTATCAGCTCCGTATAGCTTTATGACTTTTTTATCTGGGTCGGAAAGTAGAGTAAAAGGAAGTTTGTATTTTGAAATAAATTTCTTGTGCGACTCGCCAGAGTCTTTTGATACACCTAAAACAATAACGTCGCTCTCTTCATACTCCATTGCGCGGTCTCTCAATGCACAGGCTTCCTTGGTGCATCCCGGTGTATCGTCTTTTGGATAAAAATAAAGCAGGACCCATTTTCCCTCATACTTTGAAAGACTGTGCGGATCACCGTTTTCATCTAGTAGTGTAAAATCTGGGGCAATTTCTCCTTTATTTAACATATGAGTATTTTAACATTTTTGTGTCTTTGGGTTAAGATAAGGGTACTTGTCCCGTATGAAATTTTAAAAAACGGGGGTTGAAAAAATTATTAGATTTAATAATCAAATAAGATTGAATTTAAAAAACAATTTTATTTCATGTGGGATGACAAAAAGTAAATTACAATTAATCGGTTCTTTTGCTTTAGTTATTGTTATTATTGGAGCTGTTTTTTATTTTGGCTCTCGTGATAATAATGGCGAAAGTGAAGATATACAAAAAATCATGCAAACAGCAAAAGTTGGAGATACAGTCCTGGTCCACTACACAGGGAAATTACAAGACGGAACAGTTTTTGATTCAAGTGTTTCAAGGGGAGTTCCTTTTTCCTTCACACTAGGAGAAAATAGAGTTATTCAAGGATGGGAGCAAGGGATTCTTGGTATGACTGAGGGGGAAAAGAAAACTCTTACAATACCACCAGAATTAGGTTACGGGGCAATGGGTGTTCCGGGCGCAATCCCACCTAATGCAACACTGATTTTCGATGTTGAACTAGTCGATATTGTCGATTAGGTTTGCTGGACAGCTAGGGTATAATTAGATTATTAACAATAATTCTTAAATAATATGGAACTACCAATAGAAGATAAGAAAAAATTTACAGGAATTCTGCTCTTGCTTGGGCTCGTGCTTACACTTTTCGTTTTTATGAAATTTGTATCTGAGATCAAGGGGCTAAAGGCAGTTGGTGGGGCTCCTGTTTACAATACGATTTCGATAATAGGAGAGGGGGAAGCTTTTGCTGTAAGTGATATGGCAACAATCTCTTTCACTGTTAGAGTGGATCAACCGTTAGTTTCTGACGCACAAGCGAAGGTAAATGAACAGGTTTCTAATGCAATTTCTAAAATAGAAGACTTAGGAATTTCTAAAGAAGACATAAAGACAGTTGGCTACTACACAACTCCCAAATATGATTATGCTTATGATGTTTGGCCAAGACCGATGACTCCAAAAATAACTGGATATGAGGTGTCACAAACAACAGAAGTAAAGATAAAAGACGTTGCTCTTGCTGACGACGTGGCGGACATTCTTGCGACTCTTGAAGTTAAAGAGGTTTCAGGTCCAAACTTTGGAGTTCTTGACGAAGACTCAATAAAAGATGAAGCAAGAATTTTGGCAATAAAAGACTCAAGAGAAGAAGCTGAAAAAATGGCTGAGGCTCTAGGAGTCAGGATTGTTAAGGTTATTGGATTCTGGGAAGAAAACAATAACTATTATGGAGAATCTTACGCAATGGATGCAGCCTCTTCAATGGTTAAATCTACTGCAGAATTTAATCCAGGGGAGAACAGAACAACATCTAGAGTTACTGTTATATACGAGATAAGATAAATGGCAGATTTAAAGCCCCGCTCGGAATTTAGTCCAAGCGGGGCTTTTCCTTTATAATAATCAGATGACGCAAAGTAGAAAGCAGGCAGTATTAATTTTTTCAGCTATCTTGCTTTTTGTTCTACTTTTTACAGCACTCTTTTTATTTGTTGATTTATCAAAAATAATTGAAAGCGTCGGAATAAAAAATGGATACATTTTCGTTTTTCTATTTGCATTAATTGGAGGAGTTTCTTCTTTTACTTCAGCTAGCTTTTATGCAACAGTTGCGTTCTTTGCCAGTGGGGGACTCAATCCATTTCTCCTTGCTCTTGTTGCGGCTCCGGCTCTTGCAATCGGGGACTATGTCTTTTACTTTTTGGGACGAGAAGGGAAGATGGCTTCTGGTGGAGGATTTAAGAACTTTATTGAAAAGCTAACAGCTTGGTTTGAGAAGAGACCTAGGAAATTCTTTCCACTCTTTATTTTCATGTATGGAGGACTGACACCTCTTCCGGCAGACATTCTGATGTTTTCTCTGGCTTTGGTTGATTTCCCGTTTAAAAAAGCCTTGCCTTTTATTCTGCTTGGGCACATAACTTTCCTCTCACTGCTCTCTTTAGGGGCATTTGCAATCTTCGGCTAAAAGTGGTATTATCAAATTACTAGGGGCCTGCGGGCCTTTTAAAAATGTTTAAATTTATGACAAACTTTTTCAAAAATCTGAAGGTTGAATTACATCATGTTAACTGGCCAAAGCAGTCACATGTTATTTTCCTTACAGCGTTAGTGATTATTCTTTCAGCTCTTATTGCGTACTTACTTGGATTTTTCGATATGATATTTACAAAGGGCTTGGAAAAACTTATTGGTTTCTAATTTTTTAATATATGGCAAAACAAGAGGCACACGGAGAGAGAAGCTGGTATGCGATCCATACATATTCTGGATATGAAAACGCAGTTATGCGAAATCTAAAACAGAGAATAGAATCTCTCGGAGTTGGAGACAAAATCTTTGATGTTGTAGTTCCAATTGAAAAGAAAATTAAAGTTAAAGGAGGAAAGAGAGTAGAAGTTGAAGAGAAAATATACCCAGGTTATGTTCTGGTTGATATGATCGTAAACGACGACTCTTGGTATGTTGTTCGAAATACTCCTCGAGTAACAGGATTCGTGGGTGCGGGAGTAAACCCTGTTCCACTTTCAGATGAGGAAGTAACATTTCTATTTTCTAGAATGAGCAAAGATGGACCAAAACATAACATTGAGCTTGAGGTTGGAGAAACTATCCAGATCGCAGACGGACCATTCAAGGAATTGGAAGGAAAAGTTGAATCAGTTGATAATGACAAAGGTAAGGTTAGAGTTCTGGTTTCAATGTTCGGTCGTGAGACTCCAGTTGAACTAGACTTCTTGCAAGTCAAAAAATTGTAATTTTTTGACCCCGAGCTTTGTCGAGGGGTAAAAAATCTTTAAAATTCAGAGGGTTTACAGAAGACAGCTTTTCTGTTAATGTAATCTCGTTACGCTTTCAAATCTGGTTTTTAGGCTTCTCTAAAAACTTGAAACTACAAACTTTAAACAAATAAAAATGGCTAAAAAAGTAATAAAACAACTAAAACTACAAATCCCAGGGGGAGCTGCAAACCCAGCGCCACCTATTGGACCAGCGCTTGGACAAGCGGGAATCAACATTGGAGATTTCGTTTCTAAGTTCAACGCTGCAACACAAGAGATGAAAGGAGATATTGTCTCAACTCAAATCAGTGTTTACGAGGATAGAAGCTATGACTTCATTATCAAAACTCCACCAGTATCAAGCCTTCTATTTAAGGCCGCTGGAATTGCCAAAGGATCAGGAAAGCCAAACACAAGTAAGGCAGGATCGATAACAAAAGCTCAATTAAAAGAGATCGCCGAAAGAAAACTTCCTGATTTAAATGCAAACGACATTGAAGCTGCGATGAAAATCGTTGCCGGAAGTGCTCGACAAGCAGGAATCCAAATCGTAGACTAATACGAAAAAGACAAGGCCCCACGAAAGTGGGGTTTTGTGTTAAAATCTTTTTTATGGAAGAAAAGCTAAAAGGACTGATAAAATCTGTCGTTAAAATTGAAGACATAGACCCAAAGATAGAATTCCCGTCTGATTCTAAGAATGGAGATTTTTCTACTAGCATTGCTATGATTTTGGCCAAAAAAGAAGGACAAAAGCCATTGGATCTTGCCCAAAAAATTGCATCTGAAATAGAAAAAATAAAACCAGAATATGTTTCTAAAGTGGAAGCGGTACATCCTGGATTTATAAACTTCTTTTTGTCGAAAGAATATTTTTCTAATGAAATAAGAAATGTTTTAGAGCAAGGTCAAAATTATGGAAAATCAGAATTACACAAAGGAAAGAAAATTTTAGTTGAACACTCAAGTCCAAATCTTTTTAAACCTTTTCATGTTGGACACGTGATGAATAACACAATAGGGGAATCCATCTCAAGACTGGCCAAATTCTCTGGTGCCGAGGTTACAACAATTTCTTACCCGTCCGATGTTTCTCTGGGTATTGGGAAAGCTTTGTTTATTCTGCTTGATGAGGGGAAAGATAAATTAGATTCACTAAAAACAGAAAAAGAAAAACTGGATTACCTTGGAGATTGTTATGTTAGGGGGACAAAGGCGTTTGAAGATGATGAGAGTATTGTTGAAAGGGTTAAGGAAATAACAAAAGTTTTATATGAAAAGACACCTGGAGAAATTCTTGATTTATATAATAAATGCAAAGAGATAAATCTATCTTATTTTAAAGGTGTTACAAAAAGACTAGGCTCGAACTTTGAAGATTTTATTTTTGAGAGTGAAGCAGGGGAAGAGGGGGAAAGAATAGTTAGAGAAAATATTGGTAGTGTTTTTGAAGAGAGTGAGGGGGCTGTTATTTTCCGAGGAGAAGACAGAGGTCTGCACACTAGAGTTTTCATAAACAAAGAAGGATTTCCAACTTATGAGGCAAAGGATATAGGACTTCTCTTCCTTAAGTTTGAAAGATTCTCTCCCGACCTCTCAATTTTAATTACAGACAATCAACAGGCACCATACTATCGAGTTGTGCTGGAGGCTTCGAGTGAAATAAATAAAGACTGGAAAGAAAAAACAGTTCACCGAACTCATGGAAGAATGAGTTTCAAAGGACAAAAGATGTCTTCACGACTTGGGGGAGTTCCACTTGCGACCGATGTATTAGATGTTGTTCTTGTAGAGGTGAAAGAGAAATCGTCTGACTTAGACAATCAGACATCCGACACAGTTGCAATTGCTTCTCTAAAGTTTTCAATTTTAAAATCAATGGCTGGAAAGGATATAAATTTTGATCCCGATACATCACTTTCTTTCGAGGGAGATTCTGGTCCGTATCTTCAATACACAGCAGTGAGAGCTAACTCAGTTCTCACAAAAGCAAAAGAGGCAGGTCTTGAAGGCGAAATTATAGAAACAAATAATGAAGTTATTGATTTAGAAAAAATGATTTCCAGATTTCCAAAAGTCGTATCTCTTTCAATAGACGAGTGGGCACCCCATCATGTCTCTACTTACTTACTTAACTTGTCCCAGACTTTCAATAGCTGGTATGCGTCTACCAAGATCCTTGATTTGGAAAACACTGAAGCCGGATATAACCTAGCGTTAACTCTCGCAACAAGAATCGTTTTAACTAACGGAATCAACATTCTCGGAATAGAAGTACCAGAAAAGATGTAGTTTGATTTTTTCGAACTTAGTGTTAGAGTGAAGAAAAATTAAATTTATGTTCTTAACAATGAAAGAAAATGAGCCTCGACTCAAAGAGCTGGCTTGGGAGTTGGCAATGTTACCGAGACCCTCAATACATCCAAGCTTTTCTCTGTTAAAAGAATGGGGCGATTTCACAATCGACCTTCATGCTGTTTTATTTTTTTCCGACGGAAATGATCGAAAGATAGAATTTGTAAAAATAGGAGAAAAAGAAAGAGATCAATACGATATCTTTGAAGAACTTGGAAAGGCTGGGTACTCACCATATTTCCAACACTATTTCATGCAACACGATCACTGGTCTTATAAGGCCATTGATCAGGTTGAAAGTTTGCCATTAAATTCTGAAGGTCTTGAAAAGGCTTATAAAATTGCGGAGAAGATTTTGAGAGTTATTTTTTCATTAGGAAAAGGCAAAAAAGCAATTCCTGGGGAGAGTCACACATGGAGATCTCCCAATCAAAAAATTTGGTTTTGTTCCGGCCCGCTTCGTAATGGAATCGAAAACGGTTCTTATCGGGATGAGAATTTAAAAGTTTTCTTCCAAAAACTTCACCAATTTTCAAAAAATCATTTAGTTTTCGATCAGTTGCCTTTTGACCGATTTATCGAAAGGCTAATTGCTTCCGGATTTCCAACTGAAACAATTTTTGAAAAATTCTTTGGACGAATCATCCGTTCCGGATACATTGATTCTCTTTATATGTTGAATGGCTGGGAAAAGTCTGGTGGGGCGCTTTATGAAAACAAGGTGGGCGTTGAATGCCAACTTCACATTGAGGGTGAAAAGGGTGTAATCATAAATAGGGTAGAGAATATTGGCCACTTTTGAGTAAGGGCCTTTTTTGTTGCAAAAATCTGAATATGTGGTATAAATACAGGAAATCAAAATTAAATAAAATTATGAACAACAGCACCACCACAAAGATGGAATTCGAAGTAGCCCATAGGCTATTTATTGGGTTGGTATCTAACCCAGGAACAAAAGATGCCGCAATAATCGCCCAGTTTAATAAACTGGTTGAAAAAACAACCAAAACAAAACAAAGCATTCCGGAAGAAACTTTAAAGCTATTTTCCGACAAAAAACCAGAATTGGCTCGAAAAATTTCAACTCATCCCGCATAAAGCGGAAGAATCCTCACGTCAGCCCTTTGATGTGAGGATTTTGTTTTTTGGCCAAAAGTGATAGAATCGTCTTATGAATCAGGTTATCAATAAATCAATTATTATTCGCCCACTTTCTTAGGGAGGAACCCGATTTTTTATCGTTGCCCTCCCGAGGGGCATTTTTAGTTTAAGGATCAAACTGATAATATTAAAATAACAATTTATGAAGGAAGAAAAAGAAGAGAGTCAGAAAGAATTTAGGACGAAATCAGATTATGCCTCTCTTGAAGAGAGTGCTCTTAATCTTTGGAAAGAGAGAAATATTTTTCAAAAAAGCCTAGAAAAAGATTCTCCAGAGGGAGATGCTGTTTTCTATGACGGTCCTCCTTTTGCCACAGGACTTCCGCACTATGGACATCTACTCGGCTCCACTGCAAAAGATGCAATTGCTCGTTATAAAACAATGCGCGGATTCCACGTAGAAAGAAGGTGGGGTTGGGACTGTCATGGACTGCCAATTGAAAACATTGTTGAAAAAGATCTAGGAGTTTCTGGAAGACATCAGATTGAAAAACTTGGAGTTAAGAAATTCGTGGAGCATGCTAGAAGCAAAGTTCTAGGGTACACAGAAGAATGGAAGGGAACTATTGAGAGACTCGGAAGATGGGTTGATTTTGATAATGGATACAAAACAATGGATAACACTTTTATTGAAAGTGTTTGGTGGGCCCTGTCTGAACTTGCAAAGAAAGATCTCCTTTATGAGGGTGTTCGAGTTCTCGCATATTGTCCGAGATGTGAGACACCAATCGCAAATTCAGAAATTGCGATGGATAATAGTTATAAAGACATAACTGATATTTCTGTTTATGTGAAGTTTGAGCTTTTAGATGAACCGGGAGTTTATCTTTTGGCATGGACTACAACTCCATGGTCACTACCTGGAGACACAGCTATTGCAATAAATGAAAAACTAACTTACCAGAGAGTTAAAGTTGCGGGAGATATTTTGGTTATTGCGCGTGATAGAGTCGCGACTGTTTTGAAAGACAAAGAACATGAAGTTCTCGGAGAATTTTCTGGTAAAGAATTAATAGGGAAAGCATATAAGCCACCCTTTGATTATTACAAAGACGCCGAGATACCAAACAAAGAAAATATTTGGCGAGTTTGGCATGCTGATTTTGTAACAGCTGACACAGGAACAGGAATTGCCCACGAAGCTCCAGCTTTTGGAGAAGACGATATGAATTTGGCGAACAAGCACAATATCCCTTTTATTCGTCATGTTAATCCCGATGGAACTTTTGCGCCTGAGGTGAAGGATTTTGCGGGAGTAAAAGTAAAGCCAAAAGAAGATCATCAATCAGCTGATATTTTGGTTATAAAATATTTGGCCGGCACAGGAGCGCTTTTTGCAAAAGAAAAAATAATTCACTCATATCCACACTGTTATCGTTGCGACACACCACTTCTTTACTACGCGTTGCCTTCTTGGTTTGTGGCAGTTCAGAAAATAAAAGATAAAGTAAAAGAAGAATCAGGAAGTATTAACTGGATCCCAGCTCACTTGAAGGAGGGAAGATTTCCCGCGGTGTTGGACACAGCTCCAGACTGGACTATTTCTCGAAATAGATACTGGGCGAGCCCCTTGCCATTCTGGAAATCCAGCAATGGAAAAATAATTTTCATATCATCAATTACAGACCTTCGAGAAAAAACAAAAAAGTCTGGAAATGAATATTATCTGATGCGCCATGGTGAGACTGAGGGAAATATTCGTGGGCTTGTCTGTACAAACCCAGATTCTCCTTTTAGTCTTACAAAAGAAGGAAAGATCCAAGTCGAAGATTCTGCTAGAAATTTAGATTTTGTTCCAGATTTTATCATTACCTCAAACTTTATTCGTGCAAAGGAAACAGCCGAGATTGTAAAAGATCATCTTGTTCTTCGTGACGCTCAGGTAATTGTAGACGATAGACTGGGAGAATTCGGCGCGCGTTCTTGGGAGGGAAGAACTTGGGATGAGTTTCTAAAAGAGCATCCAAAGACAGTAGAAAACTTCTACAAAGAATATGACAATGGAGACGAAAGCCCTGCAGATGTAAAAAAGAGAATGACAGCTGTATTGTATGATTTAGAAAAAACATATTCTGGAAAAAAGTTTTTGATAGTGTCTCACGGAGGTCCGCTTTGGGCTATGACTTCAGGTGCTTATGGATTGAACGGTGAGGAATCTCTGCAGATGATTAGTGAAAATATTGGATTTACATATTTTGAAAATGGAATGGTCAAAAAGTTAGATTTCGTTCCTCTTCCTCATAATGATAATTTTGAACTGGACCTTCACCGTCCATATATTGATGAGATCGTTTTGGAAGATACTGATGGAGTTGAATACAAAAGAATCCCAGAAGTGATTGACTGTTGGTTTGAGTCTGGATCAATGCCTTTTGCTGAAGAACATTATCCTTTTGAGAATGAATCTTGGAAGCAGGAAAAATTTCCAGCTGATTTCGTTGTTGAATATGTCGCACAGACTAGAACGTGGTTTTATTATATGCACACTATTTCTACTATTCTCTTTGGACGTGCGCCATTTAAGAACGTTGTAACAACTGGAACACTTCTAGCCTCTGACGGACAAAAAATGTCTAAATCAAAAGGAAATTTCCCAGACCCTTGGATTTTGTTTGATAAATATGGAGTTGATCCGCTTCGACTATATCTTATGACCAGCCCTTTGATGAAAGGGGAAGACGCGAACTTTGATGAAAAAGCGGTAGATAGAATTTATAAAAGTGTCTGTCAGAGAATTCTGAATGTTATGCAGTTTTATAACTTATACAGAGATACATCTGTTGAGGGCTCAGAATTTGATCCACATTCATTAGAGAATGTTTTGGACAAGTGGGCTATTGCTCTGCTCCACAAATTCAAAACTGACGTACAAACTGGAATGGAGAATTATGATCTTGTCGAAGCAACTCGCCCGATAGAAAAGTTTGTTGATGATTTTTCTACTTGGTATCTGCGTCGTTCAAGAGAGAGAATGAAAGATGGAGACAAGTTTGCCAAAGTTACAATGTTCCATGTGCTTCGTGAGTTCTCAAAAATAATCGCTCCTATAATGCCATTTTTATCAGAGATAGTTTGGCAGGAATTGAAGAATGAACAGGATGAAGAAAGCGTGCACTTAGTTTCTTGGCCTGAAGGGGATAATGTTCCGGAGGAGCTTGAAGAAAATCACTTATTAAAAGAGATGGAGAAGGCTCGAGACGTTGTTACAAAAATTTTAGAAGCTAGACAAAAGTCATCAATAAAAGTTCGTCAGCCTCTTTCGAGGGTTCATTTCAGTGGAGAGATTCTAGGGAAAGATTACGAGGAAATAATACTGGACGAAGTAAATGTTAAAGAGATGTTTTACGACGCATCGTTACCTGAAGGAACAATAAATCTAGACACAGCAGTTACTCCTGAACTAAAGAGAGAAGGGAACTTCAGAGAGCTTGTTCGTGGGGTTCAAGACTTGAGAAAAAAACTCGGGATGGATGCAAGAGATTTGGTAAAAATTATTTTCTCAACTGATGATAAGGGAGAAGCTCTAATAAGAGAGAATGAAGAATTATTTATGAAATTAGTTTCTGCAAAAGAAGTTTCTTTCACTGATTCAGAAAATGGAGAAATAATATTGATT
Organism: uncultured Candidatus Saccharibacteria bacterium; assembly: GCA_964478575.1. GTDB lineage: Bacteria > Patescibacteriota > Minisyncoccia > Phycocordibacterales > UBA9973 > JAGOTH01. Next base: position 15,333 of record CAYZIU010000007.1, read on the forward strand.
GTTGATGAACCAGAAGATTTTAGATTTAAGGTGCAGATAGAAAAATAATGGAAAGAGAAAATAGAATTGAAAAGCCACCTGTTTTGTATCATGGTTCAGGGAATAGAAATATTAAGGTTTTCGAGCCAAGAGAAAACACAAGACAAAAAGACGGGGAGAAAAAAGAATTTGTTTTTGCGACTGACTCTTTTGTGAAAGCGTTACCGTATATGTTTAAAAATGAAAGTAGAGATTTTTCCTACTCTTCAGGTCAGAGAAACGGAGTTATTACTGCTGTATTTCCTTTATCAGAACAAGACCTAAGGATTAGGGATGAAGGTGGTGCCGTTTATGGGTTGTCTAGTGATGAATTTGAAGAAGGTGATGGATATGAGTGGGCCAGCGAAAAACCAACAAATCCATTAAATAAAATTGAATTTGATTCTACTGTGGACGCAATGATTGAAAACGGGGTAAAGGTTTATTGCTTGTCTCAAAAAGATTATGAAGATTATTTGAGTCTTAATTCTGGTGAAGAGAGATTTTCTTTTTTACAAAATTTTAAGCCGCTAGAATAAATATGAAGAAAGTATTTATAGTTCATGGGTTAGGCTCAGCCCCAGATCATGCATGGAGAGGTTGGCTGGGGAAAAAGCTAACTGAAATGGGTATTCACGCTGAATTACCTCAGATGCCAGGAGGAGACGATCCAATTTGCGATAAGTGGGTGGATTTATTAAAAAATATAACAAAAAAAGAAGATGAGAATTATCTCATTGGTCACAGTTTAGGTGCGCGTGCAGTTTTGAAATTTTTAGAGTCTGGAGGAGAGGCAAAAGGTGTCATAATTGTTTCTGGGAGGTTTGGTAGTCCAAAATCAGACATATTACACTCTTTTTACGACAATCCTCTCAATTTCAAAAAAATAAAAGAATCAGCAAAATTTTTTGCAGTCTTTCATGGAGACAATGACCCAAATATTCCATTTGAAGATGGACAAAAAATCGCTGAAAACTTAGAGTGTAAATTTATTCCAATAATCGGAGGAGGGCACTTGAGTGGAAAAGCTGGATGGAATGAATTTCCTGAAGTTTTGGAAGAATTATTAAAAATTATGAATAATTAGTATATGAAAAAATTAATTATCGCTCATGGTTGGTCTGGAAGTCCTGATGAGCCGATGCTCAAATGGATAAGGGAACAAATGCAGAGCCTCAACTGTGAGGTTATTGCTCCATTTATGCCTCATCCAGATATACCAACAATAGAGGACTGGGTTTCTGCACTTGGTGAATCATCTGGAGAGATAGATGAGAATACTTTCTTTGTTGGGCACAGTGTCGGTTGTCAGACCACAATTCGTTTCTTGGAAACTTTACCAGCAGAGAAAAAAGTTGGGGGTGTGTTGCTTATTGCTCCGTGGTTTATTTTTAAACTTGAAAATTTGGACGAAGAAGAATCTCCAGATGTTGCAAAACCTTGGCTTGAAACCAGTATAGATTTTGCAAAAGTTTCTTCCCATACAAACAAAATCTCGGCTATACTATCTGACAATGATCCTTATGTTCCAGTTTCTGAAAATAAAAATATTCTGGAAGAAAAACTGGGAGCAAAAACAATCCTTATTCACAACATGGGGCATTTTACTGAATCAGACAATGTTAGCTCTCTACCAGAAGCGATTGAGATTTTGAAAAAGATGGCAGAATAGTGTATGCATCACATCTATCACACCAACTCGATAATCCTAGACACTTTCCCAACAGGGGAGGCGGATATGACAATCCTTATTTTTACTAAAGAGTTGGGAATGATCCTAGCTGTTGCCAAGAGTGTTCGTAGTGCAAAATCAAAACTTAGATATTCGCTCCAGATCGGCTCTGTTTCAAAAGTAGATTTAGTTAAAGGAAAACAAGTTTGGAGAGTAATCTCTGCAACTCCAATTGACCGAATAAATATTTTGGACACTGAAACTCGCGCCGTTGTCGCCAAGGCCGTTCGTTTCGTAAAGAGGATGGTAGATAAGGAAAAAGAGGAGAGGGGAATATATTCTGATTTAGAGTCGCGTGTTTTATCTAAAAAAAAATGACAAAAAAAAAAAAAAATTGGTGAAAAAAAAATAATATTTTTTTTATAAATTTTTTTTTTTATTTGTTAAA
>CAYZIU010000007.1:17480-18519 GCA_964478575.1 uncultured Candidatus Saccharibacteria bacterium
GATACATTGCCAATAATACAGAATTCAGAGAGATTCTCTCTAGAGAATACTCTATTAGCGAACTGGAAACCCTGCCATTACCAAGAAAGAAAATACTAGACGCAATAAAAAACGCCATATACGAAAGCCATCTGTAACTTCGTGTTATAATTATTTTTATGAATGAAGAGGTAGATCGGCTCGAAAGAGCAAAAAAGAAGCTTTATACTAATGTTTTTTCTCAGAAGAAGCATGGCTTCGAGGGTCTCCACGAAAAGAAGAAGCCAAGCACCCAGTCTTCTTGGAGTCCTGATGTCGCAGAAGAGAAAAATAAAAATTTTATGCCAAAAGTAAAACATCACCATGTAAAGAAATTTTTCCTTTTTTCTGTAGGGTTTTTTGTCTTAGCAATTCTAATTGCAGGAATTTCTATTTTCCGTGGATCAATAAATGTCTCTGATAAGAATATTGAAATAAATATTTTTGGTAACGCTTTCGCTGAAGGAGGGGAAACACTTCCAATTCAAGTAGAAATAAAAAATAAAAATAGCCTACCTCTTGAACTTGCTGACTTGGTTATCAGTTATCCAAAAGGGGCTGGTGTTGGCGGGGAAGAGATCGTGCGGGAGAGAATTTCTCTTGGAGAGGTGCCTTCTCGGGATACAATCACGGAAGAAAGTGAAGTTCTTCTTTTCGGTGAAGAAGGAAGTATAAAAACCATTAAAGCAACTCTTGAATATAGAGTAAAAAATTCTAGTGCAATTTTCGTAAAAGAAGCTACTTTTGATGTGACATTGCGAAGCGCTCCAATTCTTGTGTCAGTAACAGGGCCTGAAACAATGGCTTCAAATCAAGAAATAACTCTACTTGTCGACATAAGCTCTAACTCAGAAGAAGTAATAGAAGACTTATCTGTAAAGGCGACTTATCCATTTGGTTTTATATTTAAATCTTCAGATGTTACTCCAACCGTCGGAAATAATGTTTGGTCTCTGGGAGATATTCCACCTGGAGTTACGAAGAAGATAGAAGTAAAAGGAACTCTCTCTGGTGAAGATGG
>CAYZIU010000008.1:0-5256 GCA_964478575.1 uncultured Candidatus Saccharibacteria bacterium
AATTAAATTCGCAATTTATATTCTCCCGTGCCGTCCGCTATTTCTAACGGGATTCATAATACAGATTTTACAACTTAGGGTGGGGAATTACAAGGAATCAAAAAAGCCCCACAAGGGGCTTTTTGAAACTATTATTGTGTGAATGCTTATTTGTTTAGATACTTACCAGCAATACTGATTGCAAATGAGGGAAGTATGATAAAGACAGTCGTTTGCAAAAGTCTTGCTAGTATTTCGCTTAATACTGTTTGTTCCCCGTCTAGGCCGCCAGTCATAGCCATAATGATTCCAATTACTCCAAAGGCGATTGATGCCCCTATAAATATTTTTGTTGCGATTCTATACATAGAACTATTGTAACAGTAAAAGTATTAGCTTCAAATTTGGTAGAATAAGGAGTATGACTAGTTTGCCACACAAAATGCCTACGGATTTTCAGAAAGCCATCGCTTCTTCAAAAGGGGCGAGCGGAGTATGGAAAGATGTCACACCACTCGCAAGGAACGAGTGGATATGTTGGGTTACTTCCGGCAAAAAGGCAGAGACAAGAAATATTCGTATTGAAAAGGCAATTTCAAAACTTGAGGGTGGAATGCGCCGACCGTGCTGTTGGGCAGGTTGTGTTCATAGATGAGATGATTTCAGCGGGGGTACTCCAGAGCTCATAGGGTTTTTTTTATTTACAAAAAACCAAAACATGATATAGTTCAGAAAATAAATTGAACAATGACAACGATAGAAAATTTACAGAGAATCATGACTATTAACATGTCGCTATTGGATGATGGCGAAAATCTTCCACATCTTTACAGTCAAAGGATTCACCACATGCTTATGTTTTATAGTGGTTTCTTTTTTGGAGGCGACACAGATATTCGAACAAATCCTTATGGCGATTATGGCATTAAAGTTGATGTATTTTCATCAAGCCAAAATAACCCGGAAAACTGGTCTCCTAAGTTTTTGAATATATTTGAAAAAATATATAAACACAAAAACAAGGAACAATTGTCCAGGGAAGGGTATATGTTTAATTATATAAACGATTTGACGTTTGCCATGGATACGGATAGATTGAAATTCGGGTACGCCTCTGATGGAGAAAGTTTACGGAAAGTAGCTTTTTTCCATGATGGGATTGTGCTTCCTGATGAAGTTGATAACGAGGAAGTTGTAACATTAAAAGTGTTTGATCCAATATCTAATATTCTTGAATATAAACCAGTTTGGTATATAGGATGTTCAGTGGATATAGAAATACTTGCAAGATGCATTATTGATGGGAAGCACCCGCTTAATTTTTTGGGTGGTGTAATCCAAGACAGACACAATGCTACAACAGCTATTTTTGACTATTGAAATAATAAATCCAATGTTCCAATTCTTAAATTTAGGGATTGGAACTTTTTATTTTATGTTTGAACTTCTAGAAGGGAGATAAAGATAGCCAGGGTGTACACATAGATAAAAAGAAAACCCGCTCAGCGAACGGGTTTCCGTACTGGCGAGTTTATTATTACCAAGTAATAGTGACTGGTATTACTTCACATCCTTTCCACACTTCTTCACACTGCTTTTTAGCAACCTCTTCAGTTTTGTAAAAACTTTGTGCGTAAATTTTAACCTTATCGGGCTCATCCTCATTTAGGTAAGGATAAGCAGTGTCGCCAACAATTCCTTTTGTTGGATGTTTAATTGCAAAGAAAATTTGACTGTTTTTCATATTATTTAATTATTGAGTTTCCTTTGTTCCCATAAAGAAAAAAAGGAAACTCAATAATTACTATGAATATCATGTAGAAGAACTATCACTTGTATATAATAGCATAAAATAACTTAAAAGTCAATACAGAAGAGATATTAAGCTCGGAACATATACCTGGGTAGGGTGTGTAGGGTAAAAATTACTTTTCAGCTAGTGCTTTTAGTGCATCTAGAGCCTTTGGCCACATTTCGTTCATCGGTTCAACATACGAATCAGGAAGATTGGTCAGTTCGATATCTAGTTGTGTGCCACCATCTTTTTCTGTGAAAGTATAATTTTCAAAACCTTCACCTTCTCCCTCCCAAGGTTTTTCAATACCGTTCTCTATAGTTCCCATGTGTTGGATAGAAATATATTCAAAAGGGATGTTTTTTGCAATGCGACTAGACATACCACCTTCATTCTTACCTTCTTTGTCGGTGCCGAGGAAAAGTATTTTAGATCCCTCACTCCAATCTCCCTCGTAATATGAGGTTTCGTTAAACGACTTTGTCCATTGTCGGTAAGTTGGGTCCTCAAGCATAGTATTCCAGACTTTCTCTTTTGGTGCGTTTATAAAAATTGAAGAGTTTAGTGTATTCATATGTTGTATTAATTACTTGTAGAAAATTCGATTAACCATTCAATGCCGTATTTGTCTCGAAACATTCCGGCATAACTGCCCCATGGACTATCTCCCATAGGTCCTTCAACTGTCCCTCCGACAGATAAGCCATTAAATAATCTTTCAGCTTCTTCCTTACTTTCTGTGTTTATTAAAATTTTGCTTCTATTCTCGTTCTCATTTACGGGTCCCATAAACTCTGGGACGTCATTTGCAATCAATACACTACCGTCACCAATAGGCAAAGCAATATACATAATTTTTTCTGCCTCCGATTCTGGCACAGGGAATTCGGCGCTCGCGAGGTCTTTAAAACGAATGATTTTTGTAAACTCACCGCCAAAGACTGATTTATAAAAAGTAAACGCCTCTTCGGCGTTGCCGTTGAAGTTAATCCAAGGATTTATTGTTGTCATATTTTAACGATATCAAATTAAAGGAATTTGATAAAGTGGCTTTTGTTTTGCTCCCTATGCCTCGAAACTGATACAATAAAGGAATCATGAAAATAAAGCTTCCTCAAGTAACCCTCCTTAGTGTTGATTGCATTAATCTGGAGAGAACTCAAAAAGCATTAACAATCTCACAAGAAAGTATAGAATTTGGTGCAGTAAAGTTACTAACGTCACTCCCTACCGATGATCCTCGGGCTGTTAAAATCCCACATATTGGAAAGGTTGAGGATTATTCAATATTTTGTATTAATGAGCTGTACAAATACGTAGATACCGATTACGTATTGGTAGTTGAATACGATGGCTTTGTTTTGAATCCAGATAGATGGACTGAAGAATTTTTGAAATATGACTATATTGGTGCACCTATTTCACGAAAAGCGAGTTGGGATACGGCCGCCCCTTTGGTTGTCGGAAATAGTGGGTTTTGCATAAGAAGTAAAAGATTTTTAGAATTGTCGGCAAAGTTATCAAGTGAAAACAAAATAATTAAATTTTTCCCTGAAGATGTAGCGGTTTGTGTTTGGTATAGAGATGAATTTGAAAAACAGGGCATGACATTTGCGCCACCAGAACTTGCCATGAGATTTGGTGTACAGGAAGATTATGGCATATATGATAAGCCGTTCGGCTTCCATGGATTTTATGGTAAGAACATGGATGAGTTAAAAGAGAAGTATCCAGATTTTCCGTTTTATTATTTCTTTTCAAAAGCACGAAAGAAAAGGTTAGAAAAGATTCAGCAAGTGTTCGAGGGTGTTATTTTAGAAGGTCACACATTTGGAAGTGTTGTTAAAACTGACTCATATATCAGTGCTAATGTCTGGCTGGCTTGTAAAGATGAAGACTTCACAAGTATTGTTGAAAAGCGATTTGAATATTACGAAAAGATTGGAGATGTTCTTTATTCAGAAGAACCATTGGAAAAGATTGGTGACGGAGTGCTTACTTTTGTAGTCTATAAAACCAGGGTGGGACTACTACAAGTGAATTTCTATTTCTGTCCGGAATCATTGTCATTTAAGACCATGGAGAGCGGGGAATTGTTTGGGAGAAATGATCTTCCTTTCGCCTCTGATAACCAAGAGAAGGAGCTTGCAGAGATTCAGGACTTTATTGAGACTACACAAAAGAACTATTTTCATTAAACCACTTTAAATTGATTCTTTATTCTTGTTTCCCTTAGTGGACAAGTTCAGAACTCTCAATTGGGTTCAGATTAAAAGAGATATAGAGTTTTCTAAGATTTCTGAGATGTTTCCAGTGGTAGCATTTCAGAACTGAGCCAAATAAAAAAGGCGAATCAAAGTCCACCTTTTAACAAAATGTTAAGAAATTTTATACCTGAATCCATCCAGCTTCGATACCAAGTTTTACAGCACGGATTGCCTTATTTCTGGTAAATTTTTTGTTTTGTACGAGGTCATCAACATAGTCCTTACTGGTCTTAATGGATCCGAATCTCATCTTCATAAAGGGTCCATCTTTTTGCGTCAGTCCATAAGCAAAAAATCTGTTTTGAATACCTGAAAGTGTGTGTTGAATCGTACGATCCAAGAAGTGACCACCCAATCTTGCTTGAAGGATTTCTTGCTTGGTTGTAAGTAACACCTTTACCGTTAATCCCTTTATGTCATTACTGTTGGTGATACTCGAACAAATTGTTTGTAGTGGCTGACAATTTGCCTTCGCATCAGTAACTTTGTTTACAGGAAGTGAAAACAAAGTTGGTTTATCCAGTAAAGAGTAGTCATATACTTGTCCTTTGCTGGACTTGTATTCACCGAGTAACATAATCCAATCGTCATGAGTGAAATTATTTTCAAGGAGAAACTTTTTCAGTTTATTCCAGCTGGTACTTGCTTTTATAAAACCTCTTCTGTCGAGTGGGTTACTGGCAACTACCCTACATACGAATTCATCAGTGTTGATTTTTAAATCACGATTTAAGGTGATGAAATCTTTTAGCATAAGTACTTCATGCTGTTTCATTCTTTTGTCGTCAAAAAACCAGTTGTTAAATGCGCCACCAAGACCGAGTTCATTCATCTTAGTATTTAGAAGTTCATTTTTAGTTTTCATAAAATTTTTATTTAAGTTTTATTGGTTACCACAAAGGGGGGGTGACCCTCTCTGGAAACCAATAAAACTAACGTCAAAAAACTACTATCAAAATTATGATAGCATAAAATATTTATTTGTCAATTATTGCTCCCCGGGTAGGATTCGAACCTACGACCAATCGCTTACATTTATTCCATCATTACTGACGGCACGGACTATATCATCACCATATCAAATTTTGATTTAGGTGTAAGGCGCTTCCCCCATAAAATTATGGAGTACTCTCTTTCGAGATAGTCTCTGAACCTTTCCTTTGATTTCTCTCAGGACTTGGCTGCTGATTATCCCATTTGGGACTTCCAGCAATT
>CAYZIU010000008.1:5310-8631 GCA_964478575.1 uncultured Candidatus Saccharibacteria bacterium
GTACTGGAAGCTGCGTAACACCTTCATGAATTTCCATATGACAATTAGCACAAACAAGAATACATTTTTCAATTTCATTTCTGATCTTATCCCATGATCTTGTTAAACCTTTGTCGGCTAGACCAAAACTTTTCTTTTTTGGGTCTAGGTGGTGGAAGGAAAGTGCCCTAGGGCATTTCTTGTAACCACAAATTTCACATTTGCCACCTTTATAATCTCTGGCCATTTGTCGAAGTTTTATCCTTCGTTTACGAACAGCCTCAACCATATAAGCAGCTCGGTCGGCGTAAGTTCTTTTCTTTGGCATATCTCTATTGAGTATACCATCACTAAACTTTTTGACACAGGCGACCGCTCTACCACTGAGCTACCGGAGAATATTAATTACCACAAAGAACTAAGGCAAATATTACCAAAAAAACCATAAAATGCAAGCTAAATTTGTGCTATAATTTTCGCCATATGAAAACAAAAACTAAGATTGTGGCGACTCTAGGACCAGCTTCAAATACGGCAAAAGAGATCTCTGAACTCATAAAACTAGGACTTTCGGTGGCTAGACTCAATATGAGCCACGGATCCCACGAAGAGCACGGAGAACGCCTAAAACAGCTCGATTTGGCCCGTAAACAGACAGGGGTGGAGGTTGCCTCGCTTCTTGACCTGGCAGGCCCTAAAATCAGAACAGGGGATGTAAAAGGTGGGGAAGTTACCCTCAAGAAAGGCTCTGATTTGCGCCTCGTTTTTTCACCAGTTTTGGGGGACGAAAAGACTCTTTATATAAACTATCCGAAACTGAGAACCGAGGTAAAACCCGGAATGTTTATTTTGCTTGATGATGGAAAAAAGAAGCTAAAAGTTATAAGTGTTGGAAAAGATTTTGTTAATACGAAAGTTGAAGTTGGTGGGATGATTCGTTCTCGCCGTGGTGTAAATATTCCTGGAGCAAATCTTTCTATTTCTGCAATTACAGAAAAAGATAAAAAGGATTTGGTGTTTGGTATAAAAAATGGAGTAGACTTCGTCGCTCTTTCATTTGTTCGAAGTGTGAAAGACATAAGAGAACTTCGGGGACTCCTGAAGAAATTAAAAAGCGAAGCTAGAATCGTGGCAAAAATAGAAACGCCTGAAGCACTTCTCGACATTGATGCAATTATTGAAGAGACGGATGCAATAATGGTGGCTCGTGGAGACCTTGCTATTGAAGTTGGAATTGAGAAAATTCCAACAGTTCAGAAGAATTTAATTTCAAGATGTAACAGCAAGGGAAAGCCTGTTATTGTTGCAACTCAAATGTTGATGAGTATGGTGGAAAACGAAACTCCTACTCGCGCTGAAGTTTCTGATATTGCGAATGCAATATACGACGGAGCTGATGCAATAATGCTCTCTGAAGAAACGGCTGTAGGAAAATTTCCAAAGAAAGCAGTTGAGGTAATGAATCGAGTTGCCTGTGAAGTAGAAATTGGTCTTACAATCCACAAACACGTCTCAGTCATGAAAGGAAATATTGCTGATTCTGTTTCTTCTTCCGTAATTCATAATGCTGAAGAGGTAGGGGCGAAGGCAATAATTGCGCTGACTCAAAGTGGCTTCACAGCTCGGATGCTGGCTCGGTATCGTTCACCTCTTCCTGTTTATGCTATATCTTCTTCAATAAAAACAATTAGAACCCTGAATTTATCCTTTGGAGTTGTTCCAATCTTCCACAAAGGGGCTAAGAAGTTTGAAGAGGCTAGAATTATCGTTAGTCACATTGCTCGTTCGTCCGCTAATCTAAAAGCAGGAGACTCTTACATAGTTTGCGCTGGACTTATGCAGGGACGCTCTGGGGCGACCAATATGATGCTGATCGAGAATATCTAGAGTGTGGTAAAATATACATAGTTATAAGTAAACACACTTAAAATTATGAAAATAAATATCAAAGCAACCAATCTAGAACTGACAGAAGCGATTAGAGAATATACAGAAAAGAAAGTCTCTTCATTAGAAAAATATTTTCAAGAATTTGCAGACGACGCAGTTGCATATGTTGAAGTGGCAAAGACCACGATGCATCACAAGCAGGGAGATTTTTTTAAAGCCGAATTTAGTATAAATTTTCACGGACAAAAATATTTTGCAGTATCTGAAAAAGCTGACCTATATGCGTCTATTGATGAAGTTCGAGAACAAATAGAACGACAGCTAACAGCTAAAAAAGACAAAGGAGATACAATGTTTCGTCGAGGTGCGCGAAGTATAAAGAAAATGATGAAGGGATTGTCAGATAGAAATCCTTTTACTTCAAAGTACTAAACAGAAATAAGTGGTAAAGAAGATTCCAAAGTATATTCATGCAAAAGTCTCTGCGGGTGCCCGTAGAGACTTTTTGGAAGAAACAAAACCGGGATACTATATTATTTCTGTTCGTGAAAAAGCCGAAAGGGGAGAAGCAAACGCCAGAGTTGTGGCAATTTTAAAGTCTCACTTGAAGGCAAAAAATGTCCGGATAATAAACGGACACAATTCTCCGTCCAAACTCCTAGAAATTCTCTGAGTAGGGAATTTCTTTTCCACCTTCAGGAATTACTTTTTTAATTACAAACTTTGAATTTTCAAATACGGCTTCAGTTATCACAAATCTTTTTTCATTTTTGAAAAAGAAAGTTCTAGGCCAAGGTGTATAGGCACGATATTTTCTCCACTTTATTTCTTCTGTGTCAGCATCTGTTATTTCTCCGTCAGCTTTTTTTATTCTTTTTGAGAAAGTTGCAAGACTGTCGTCTTGTGGCTTTTTTTCTGACTTTCCTTCAGCTATATCTTTTATCGTTTTAATAAGGAGAGTTGCTCCAATTTCTGATAAAGAATTAAAAAGACTTTCCTTTGTGTCGTAACTCTTTATTTGGATTTTTTCTTCATTTAAGATATCTCCCGCATCTAGTTCAAAGACCATTTGTTGGATTGTAACTCCTGCCTCAGTGTCGCCAGAGAGAATCGTGGCTTCTACTGGTGTTGCCCCTCGATGACGAGGCAGGAGAGAGAAATGAACATTTATAGTTCCATATTTAGGTATGTTTATTAATTCTTCAGGTAGGATTTTTCCATAAGCGATAACAACTGACAGATCCATGTTTTTTTCTTTAAACACAGAAATAAAATCCGGAGTTATTTTTTCTGGAGTTAGAACCTCTATTTTATTTTCCTCTGCCCATTTTTTGACCGGAGTTGGAGTTATTGTTTGTTTTCGTCCAACTGGTTTATCAGGATTAGTTACTACCAAAGAAGGGCAAAGAGATTCTTCTTTCATTTTTTCCAAGAAAGATAAACACAAATGAG
>CAYZIU010000008.1:8641-11148 GCA_964478575.1 uncultured Candidatus Saccharibacteria bacterium
AGTTCCATAACAAATTGTTGTTACAAAAAAGTGCTAACTTTTTTTATAATACCACCAAAGAAAAAATTAATAAAAAATACAAAAAAAAAAATTAAAAAAAAATAACAAATTAAAAGTATTTAAAGATAAACACAAATGAGGTGAGCCGAAAAAAGCTATTTTCATATTATTCTGTGAGCCCGTGTTCTTCTAGGGTTTTTGTATCTTTACACTTGTCGATAAATAGAATTCCATCAAGATGCTCTATTTCGTGTTGGAAGATGTGGGCGAGAATCCCCCCTGCACCCCGAGTGAATTTCTCACCCTTTTCGTTGTAAGCCTCTACTGTTACCTGAGTTGCTCTTTTCACATGCCCCCAAAGTGGTCTAACAGAAAGACAGCCTTCAAACATTAGTTTTTCTTGTTTTGATTTTTTTGTTATTTTCGGATTGATGTATACAAGGCCTTCGTTTTTCTCAACTCCAGTTTCTCCAAAAAAGTTTCCATAAATTCTATCTGACAAAACGAAGATTCTAACAGATTCTCCAATCTGAGGAGCTGCAATCGCCACCCCGTCTCCCTCTTTTTTGAGGGCGCTTTTCATATCTTTTATTATCTTTTTTATTTTGTCACTATTTATTTCAGACGAAGGAACTTCCTTGGCCTTCTTCCGCAGAACAGGGTCTTCTTTTTGGACAATTTTTGTTGGCATTTCTACAAATGTTTTATGTAATCAGCTAGCTTGTCTATTTTTACAGTTTGTTGGGAGCGAGTTTTCATATCTCGAACAATCACAGACTTTTCTATTGATTCTTTTTGACCGAAAATTATAACGAAAGGAATTTCCAATTTCTCAGCAATTGCTAATTGTTGTGATAGAGAATCTTTTGAAAGAGATTGTAGAACTGGAACATGTGCCTTTCTTAGAGTTTCAAGTATGTTTAGGCTTTTTAGCTTGGCATCAGATCCGATCTGAATGAAGTAGATTTTTGGCTTCTTCATGATTCTTGGAGCAAGTTTTTTGTACCAAGGAGCCATGATTATTCTGTCTACTCCGATTGATCCTCCAACCGCCGGAACATCTTTTTTGCCACCGAGTTGTTTTGCAAGATAGTCATATCTTCCTCCTCCAGCCAGAGTCATTGAAGAGCCATCTTCTGATTCTTCCATTATTTCAAAAACAGTGTGAGTGTAATAAGAAAGACCTCGAACAAGATTTTTGTTTATTCGATAAGGTATACCTAATTCTTCAAGATACTCAAGCACTTCCTTGAAGTGTCTTTTTCCAGATGGGCTAAGGTATGAGATAGAGTCTGGTGCGCCTTCATTTATTTCTTTCGTCTTCTCGTCTTTTGAGTCGAGGATTCGGAGTGGGTTTGTTTTTAATCTTTCACGATCAACTGGAGGTAGGGAATTAACGTGCTTTTTGTAGTAGTTTGTTAATTCTCTTATGTAAGCAGGGCGTGATTCTTTGTCTCCGATTGAGTTGATATCAACAACTAGGTTTTCTGCTCCAGCTTCTTCAAAGATGCTGTAAAGAGTTTTTATAACTAACGCATCGTTTATGCTTTTTTCAGAGCCCAAAACATCAACATCGAATTGGTAAAATTGTCGGTATCGTCCCTTTTGTGGATTGTCGTGGCGGAAAACTGGACCGTAGTGATAAAGCATAACCGGTTGTGGCTCTGATTGCATTCCTTGTTCTATATAAGAGCGCATAGTTCCTGCGGTGTGCTCTGGTCTCATTGCAAGGTGATCACCCCCCTTTGTTTTTAGGGTGTACATTTCTTTATCGATAATGTCGGTTCCTTCTCCGATTGTTGTTGTATAGGTGTGCTCGTGTTCTAGCATTGGAGTTTCGATAGGTTTAAAGCCGAAGTACATAGAAACTTCCTGTGCTTTTTCAAAGAAACCTTGAAACTCATAATATTCAGCGTCACGAATGTCTCTCATTCCCTTTGGTGCAGAAATTGAGTCGCTGTTCTTTTTTGGTGTTTGTTTTTGTGTCATATTTTTATTAGTAGCTAAAAAATCCAGGGAAAACTCCGAATTCATCAAATGGTAGAACTCTAACTAGTGCTCTTCCGACAATAAAATTTTCTTCAAGTGGTCCCCAGCTTCTGGAGTCAGAACTTGCCAGGCGATTGTCTCCCATTACGAAGTATTCGTTTTCTTTTAATTTAACGCTCATGTCTCGTCCGTCGTCTACAACTGCAGAAACATATGGTTCTTCTATTTTTATTCCATCAGGATTTTCTTCGTTCTTGATTGTTACAACTCCTTTCTCTATATTTATAGTTTCTCCTGGAAGACCAATTACTCTCTTTATGTAGAAAACGGACGTGTTATGGGGAAATCTGAAAACTATAACTTCTCCTCTTTTTGGCTCATTAAGTCTGTAGCTTATTTCGTCAACTATCAGGTATTCACTGTCATGAAAAGTTGGAACCATAGATGTTCCAGAGACGATGAATGGTTGTGCAATAAAAAGTCTGATAGGTAGGACAATAACCACTGCAAGTAAAACA
>CAYZIU010000008.1:11158-17593 GCA_964478575.1 uncultured Candidatus Saccharibacteria bacterium
GAATTTTTTTTGTTCTCATGTTCATGAGTTTTTACAAAAGATTCTTCTTTTCTTATTTCTTCATTCATTATTCATGTATTCTACCGCACCAAGGGGATTGACACAAAACAATATTATGTGTTCTCGTCAAAAATCAATATTTGATGTATAATGCAAAAATGTTTTACATCTTCGGATTAGGAAATCCAGGAAAAGAATATGAAAATACCAAGCATAATGCCGGCAGAACCGCGCTCGTTTCTATTGCCAAAAAGAACAAGTTTAGCGAGTGGGAAGAGAGTAAGAAGGCTCTCGCTACAATTTCTTCTGGTGTTATAGAAGGAAAGAAAATTACCTTTGTTTTGCCGAATACTTTCATGAATAAATCAGGGGCAAGTGTGAAGTATTTTGTTAAAACAGCTAAAGACCGAGAAAAAATTCTCGTAGCTTATGATGATTTAGATATTCCGATTGGCAAAATCAAGATGTCTACGAACAGAAGTTCGGGTGGACATAATGGACTTGATTCAGTTATTAAGAATCTAAAGAGTGAGAATTTTGGACGAATCAGAATTGGAATCTCAAAAGAAAAAAAGAAAGGTGGAGTAATTCGCCCAGATGGATCAAAGCTGAAAGACGTCTTGGTTGAAAAAAACTTTTCTATGTCTGAAGCGGTAGAGTTTAAAAAGTCAGTGAAGAAAATAGAAGAAGCGATTAGTCTTTTTGCCCAAAAAGGTTTTGAAATTGCAATGAATAAAGCTAATACAAATTAATTAAATTATGAATCCCGTTAGAAATCACGGCCATAAGTAAAAAAAATATGATGAAAAATAATAAAAAAATTTATAAGATAACAAAAATAGGACACGATTCTTCAGTCGTGGTCTATTTCTAAACGGGATGAAAAAAGAAAACTATATTTTTGGTCGTCATCCGGTACTGGACTTACTTAAAAGAGAACCTTCTCGAATAAAGAAGCTTTTTGTTAAAGACGGAAGCGAGCTTCTGGAAGATAGAAATTTCCTCCGTGACACAAGTCGGGCGAAAATAAGAATAACAACAGCGGACAACTCTTTTTTCAATAGAATGATAAGAGACGGAAACCACCAAGGAATCGTGGCTATTTGTGAAGAAAAGAAATTACTCAGTCTTGCAGAATATTTTGCCCTTGTAGATGGCAAAGAAGACACTCTAGTTGTATTGCTTGATGAGATACAAGATACTCATAATTTCGGAGCAATAATAAGAAACTGTGCAGCCTTTGGTGCAGATGTCATTGTTGCTGATCGTCGTCAGGCTCCTGTAGACGGAAATGTTTACAAAACTTCAGCTGGAACAGTTGATCTTGTTAATATAGTTTCTGTTTCAAATATAAATGAAGCAATAAGAAAACTTAAAGAAGAAAAATTCTGGGTTTATGGACTGGACGGTGAAGCTAAAGAAGTTCTAGATGGAAAAGATATGAAAGGGGAGAGAAGCGCAATTGTTGTTGGAGGAGAAGGAGCTGGAATGAGACAAGAGACCAAGAAACTTTGTGACAAGTTGATTTCTATTCCGATGGAAAAAGATGTGGAGTCCTTGAATGCTTCTGTGTCTGTGGCGATTACTCTTTATGAAATTAGGAGGTAGGGTGTTTTGGAGAAATAAAAAAGCCCGGATAATTCCGGGGTGGGCAGATAATTAAAATTTATTCAGTATGGATTCAATCTGGGGGATAACTTTGTCCCATTTTATTTCCGGTTTTCCTTCGATTTCAATTCTTCCAACTTCATCAAAATAGATGATTATAATATCTTCTATTTTAAATAATTCATCAACTATTTTTTTTAAATTTTTTGGTGCAGTTTCGAGATTCTCCTTTGTGAACTCGAGTAATTCGCTGCAGAAACTTTGATCTGTTGTAATTGTAATAAAAACAGGATTAGGTGTTTTTGTTGTAGTATATTTCATTTTGTAATTTTTCTTTAATATAACCCTAAAGTTCTATTTTGTCAATTATCAAAAACCACCCGATTTCTCAGGTGGTTTTTTGTAAATAACTTACTTTATTTTGCGGTTTCGTCTATAAGGAAAGTAAGAGTCATTTTGTGTTCCTTTGGATCAAATAGAGTGATTTGGAAAGGATAAGTTTTTCCTAACTCTAGAGTTTGATGAAGCTTGTCATCAGAACCAAAGAGTGAGTTGTGAACAAGTCCCGCCACACCTTGTTTGATAGAAACTAGAGCTCCATGTTTGTTGTATTTTATAACAACACCTTTCACGATATCTCCTTTTTGAAGTTTTCCTTCGAATTCTTTCCAAGGATTTTCTTTTAGGGCTTTGATTGAAAGAGAGATTTTTCCGTCTTTTATATCAATCACCTTAGCTTTCACCTTGTCTCCCATTTTGTATAGGCTTCGAGGGTCTTCAACTAGACCCCAGTCGAGTTCTGAAATGTGAACAAGTCCTTCAAGGCCGTCTTCAACTTTCAAGAATACTCCGAAGTCAACAAGTCCTGAGATTTCACAATCAAGTTCTTGTCCGAGGTGGTATTTTTCAAGAACCTCTTTCTTAGAATCTGGATCAGAATCTTTTTCTGAGAAGATTAGTTTTCCTTCTTTTGGATTTGCTGAAATGATTATCACTTCAAGCTTTGTTCCAATGAGCTTCTTCAATTCTTTCAAGATCTTGTCTTTGTCAGAATCTTCTACTCGTGGGTAGTGCTCAGGTTTTAACTGAGAAGCTGGAAGAAATCCTTGGATTCCTTGCCATTCAAGAATAAGTCCTCCTTTGTTTGCTTCCTTAACTGGAAGAGAAACGAGTTCTTTGTCCTTGATTATTCTGTCAGCCTCGCTCCACATTAGAGCTTGTTTAGCTTCTTTTAGAGAAAGTTCTACATAACCTTCCTCGTTTTCAGCTTCAACAACCTTGGCTTTGATTGTGTCTCCGATATTTATCTTTTTGATAATATCTCGAGCGTTTATAAATTCTTTTCCGAAGATGACTCCAGTTCCGTGAGGTCGTAGGTCAATGAAAACTCTAGAAGGAGTAATTGCAATAACTGTTCCTTCTATGATTTCTTCTTCTCTTGGTCTGTCTGGTAGAGAGAGAACCAAGTCTTTCATGATTTTGTTATCTGTTTCCATTTAAAATAAAAAACCGCTTTCGCGGGATGTAATAGTTCGGGTTCCGAGCCCTAATTTCGTAAAGGAGGCGAGCTCATGAGGTTATCCGAACTATCCGCTGATAACTTCCACAGAATACCAGACTTTGGCCCACTTTGCAAGGTAGGAAAAAAGCCTTCAATTTGGTATAATAAACCATATGATACTTCATTATTATGGAGCGCAGTTTTTGAAAGTCGTTCATGGAGACACGACTTTGGCTATAAATCCTCCCAAAAAAGAGGCCAAACTTGACCTACCGAAATTCGGCGCAAATGTTGTTATTTCTTCAAGTTTTGATGAAAAATATTCTGGTGGCGATGAGATGTCTTTCGGAGAGACAGTTCCATTCGTTATAGAAAATCCCGGAGAGTTCGAAGTTTCTTCTATTTTAATAAAAGGAGTTTCAACTGAAGTTGAAACAAAAAAGGGGAAAGAGCTAAACAATATATTTTTAGTTGAATGGGAAGAAATGAAGATTGCTATCTTGGGTCTTTCTTCAAAAAATCTAAGTGACACTGCAAAGGATCTAGTTTTAGGAGCACATATTTTAATAATTTCTCTTAGAGACGATGTTACAACTCCAAAAGAAGCTGCGAAGCTCGTTACGATGATGGAGCCACATATTGTTATTCCGATAGAATATACAAAAGATGGTTTGTCTGCTTTTTTGAAGGAATACGGAGACGATGCAAAAGAAACAGTAGAGAAGCTTCAGGTAAAAAGAAAAGATCTTGAATCTCGAGATGGAGATGTCATAATTATAAAATCATAAAAGTATGGAGCACCACATAAAAAGGCTAAGAAGTTATCACCCCGAGAAAAAAGAAAATATTCTGATTGGGGTTACAAGTTTTTTTGCAGTTTTTCTTATGGCTATTATGGTTTTACTTGTCGGACACAGAATTGATTCTTTTAAGAAAATGGAAAAAAATCCTCAAGCTAACATTGTTCAGGGATTGTCAGAGAGTGTTAATGCTGGAGTAAATGTAAATAATTAATATGGCGAAAAAAGGTGAAAAAGAAAATAAAGATGATGTTCCTGTAGTTCAAACAGGTAGAGTTATTTCAGTTCCGATTACAAAGGAAATGAAAGATTCATACATTAGTTACGCGATGAGTGTTATTACTTCTCGTGCTCTTCCTGATGTTCGTGATGGACTAAAACCAGTGCACCGAAGAATTTTATACGCAATGCACGAAATGGGACTTAATTCTTCTGCTCGAACCAAGAAAAGTGCGGCGGTAGTGGGAGATGTGCTCGGAAAATACCATCCACACGGAGACACTTCTGTTTATGATGCCATGGTTCAAATGGCTCAAGATTTCTCAACTAGATACCCACTGGTTATTGGACAAGGAAACTTTGGAACAATCGACGGAGACAACGCTGCTGCGATGCGTTATACGGAAGCCAAGATGTCCAAAATTGCTGGAGAGATGATGAGAGATCTCGAAAAGGAAACTGTTGATTGGAGAGGAAACTATGACCAGACAAGAAAAGAGCCATCTGTACTTCCTGCGGCGGTGCCAAACCTACTATTGAACGGAACTTTGGGAATTGCTGTGGGAATGGCGACCAAGATTCCTCCTCACAACCTAACTGAAGTTGTGGACGCGACTCTGCATTTGATTGAAAACGAAGATGCTACAACTGAAGATCTTTTGCAATTTATAAAAGGACCAGATTTCCCAACTGGGGGACTTGTATATATAGACAAAGAAATTGTTCACACTTATGGAACAGGAAGAGGTCCGGTTATTATTCGTGGAGAAGCCGAGATTGTAGAACAAAAAACTGGAGTTGCTCAAATTATAATTACTTCAATTCCTTATCAAGTTGTTAAGGCAAAAATGATTTCTAGAATTGCTGAACTAGTTCAAGAGAAAAAACTTGAAGGAGTAAAGGACATCAGAGACTTGTCTACAAAAGACATTAGAATTGCAATTGATCTAAAAACTGGAGTTCATCCTCAAAAGGTTTTGAACTATCTTTATAAACACACAGACCTCGAAACTGCTTTTCACTACAATATAGTCGCTCTCTCCGAAGGTGTTCCTCAGACTCTATCTCTAACATCTCTCCTTTCAGAATTCATATCTCACCGAAAAGTAGTTATCACAAGAAGAACTCAGTTTGAACTGAGAGAAGCAAAAGCTCGAGAGCATATATTGCTAGGACTTAAAAAGGCTCTAGACCATATTGATAAAGTTATTTCTACAATCAGAGGATCAAAAGATTCACTGGAGGCAAAACTTAACCTTATAAAAGAATTTAAATTTACAGAGATTCAAGCTGTGGCGATTTTGGAAATGCGTTTGCAGAAATTGGCCGGCCTTGAAAGAAAGCAAGTTGAGAATGAATTGAAAGAAAAACAAGAGCTAATTGCACGCCTCGAAGAGCTTCTAAAGAGTGAGAAGAAAATTTTGAAAGTGGTTTCTGATGAATTGAAAGAAGTGAGAGAAAAATACGGAGATGAAAGAAGAACCAAGGTTATCCGTGGTGGAGTAAAAACAATTTCTGTGGAAGATTTAATCCCTGAAAAAGAATCAGTTCTAGTATTTACAAAGGGAGGTTATGTAAAACGAACTGACCCAAGTGAATATAGAAGTCAAAAAAGAGGAGGAGTTGGAGTTATTGATCTTGAAACAAAAGAAGAAGACTTCGTAACAATGCTTCTAACTGCAAATACTCATGATGATTTGCTATTTTTCACTAACCTCGGAAGAGCCTATCAAATAAAAATGTTCGATATTCCAGAAGGGAAGCGTGCCACAAAAGGAAAATCAATTATGAATTTCCTATCTCTTCCTAGTGAAGAAAGCATTACTTCAATTCTTTCAATTAAAAAAGATATGAAGAATAAAGATGGAGCAATGCTAATTCTTACAACTAAAAATGGAACAACTAAGAAAATGTCTTATGAGAGCTTCAAAGATGTTCGTCGAAGCGGAATAATTGCCATTAAGCTAGATAAAAATGACGAGCTTGTTAATGCAAACATCGTCGAAAAAGGGGACAGCGTTCTACTTGTTTCTAAAAAAGGACAATCAATTCGTTTTGATGAAGGAGATGTTAGAGAGATGGGACGAACAGCTGGAGGAGTTAGAGGATTTAAGATTGCCGGAACTGATCAGATAGTTGGTGCGGGAATAATCAAAAAGGGAGACAAGGAAGCGAAAATTCTTGTAATGAGTGAGTTAGGGTTTGGAAAAATGACACCAGTTGATGAATACAAAATCCAAAAGCGGGGAGGTTCTGGAATAAAAACTGCCAATGTTACTGCCAAAACTGGTCCGGTTATGGTTGCGG
>CAYZIU010000009.1:0-6192 GCA_964478575.1 uncultured Candidatus Saccharibacteria bacterium
ACTTTTCCATCTGGACGAATCATAAACAACTCCCAGGGCTTTTTCAAACTCTTTTATATACATAATTTCCTCCTTAGTCACATTAGTTTCTAGCACAGGTGTCCACACCTTAAGTCTGAAATAATAAGGATTTTCATTACCGTTAAAAACAAAAAACAACTTTGGATAAAGAGCTCTTTTATCAATATCATCTAAAGAAGATACAACTTCAATGATAAAGCGCCGGTCCCAAGTCCAAACTAGGATATCTCCACTTCTTCCAGAGTTTTCATCTTTCGGTATAAAACTAAAATACTTATCTTTATCTTCAACTGGAAGAATGCTCCAGTTGCTGGGGAAAGTTTTACCTTTCTCTAAAATATGTTTTTTGATAGCTTCAAAAGCTTCTCCATATTTATCCTTTTCAAGAATTTTATATTTTGATTTTTTACCATCTTCTTCTTTTGTTTTTTCAACAACGAGGAAGTATTTCCCGAATGGGAAAAAATTTGTATTTTCCATAGAACAGTTTTAGTTTAAAATAAATTACCATTATTAGGGCTTTTTGTCAAAATAGAAACTTCAGCTTTATTGATATAATAATTCCTACGTGAAAGACAACAAAAAAGTAGAACTAAGAAAAGCTGGGAATCGAGGCAAGGGAATATTTGCCAAAAAGCTAATAAAAAAGGGCGAGATAATCGCCTCTTTTGACGGACCAATATACACAGACAAGAGTCGCTGGAATGATGAACTCCGAAATCACTGTATTCAGTTTGCAAAAAATAGGTGGAGATATTCGAACGGAATCGCTCGATTCATAAATCACTCTTGTGAACCGAACTGTGGTGTAAAAGATCTTTTCGATATCGTCGCAATGCGCGATATAAAAAAAGATGAAGAATTAACTTGGGATTATGAAATGACAGAATCAAATCCTAAATGGAAAATGAAATGCCGATGCAAAACTCCGAGTTGCCGAGGAGTAATTGGAAATTACAAAAATATGCCACTGGCTATCCGCAAGAAATACAAAGGCTTCATCTCGCAGTGGCTCATTGATGCTGGAATATAAAAACCCCCACACCAAAATATAAAATATCTTGATATAGGGGCTTGCCCGCAACAGATTACAGAACACTTAATCTTCAAAAAATAATATCGTCCGGAAATTCTATCTCAACAAGAGTTTTCAAGTGTTGATAGGTAGACTCAAGTTCTTCGTTTACAAGAATATAATCCGCTTTATCCATCAGACCGAATTCCTCAGAAGCTTTTTTGATTCTAACATCTATATCTACAAGGCTTTCAAGCGTCTTGCGACTTCTAAGGATCAGTCTTTCCTTCAAAACTCTCATCTTCGGCTCAGGAACCGAAACAAACACCAAAACTGCATCGTCCCCCATTTTTTCTTTAAAGGTAAGACCTCCTTTGATGTCGATGTCGAGAAGAGGGATTTGACCGTTTTTGTGTATCCGATCAACCTCACTCCGTAAGGTTCCATAGAATTTCCCTGGATAAACTTCTTCCCACTCAAAGAATTCACCAGCTTTTATTTTTTCTTTGAATTCATCCACTGACAGGAAATAATAATTTACTCCGTCAGTTTCTCCCTCGCGTTTTTCACGAGTAGTCGCCGAAATTGTAAACACGAATTCAGCGTTTTCATCCTTCAGCCTATTGGCCAAAGTGGTCTTCCCTGCCCCCGACGGAGCCGAAAGGATAAGTGCCTTCTTTTTCAATTTTTTAAATTTTCATCAAAATACCATAAAAAACAAAAACCCGCAAGCGGGTTATAAATTCAATCTATTCAATATTCCTTGAAATACGACATCCTCCGGATTGTCTCCCGAAATCGTAAACAAATTAAAATATTTATTGTAGTCTTCTCTCTCTGACCTTATTAGAGCAAGTGCTCCAACGGTAAATTGATTATAGAAAGAAATTTTTCTATTTAGCGATTGAGGGGTATTAGTCTCCGGCCTGTTTTCTTTTTTGTTCCTCTCTTCAATTCTCCTAATACAAATTGGGTCAGGAACGTCAATCAACACCACTTCTCCTTTAAACGAAAAATCTTTAAAGCCAACTTGAAGAGATTTTATAAATCCTTTCAGATTTCGAAGTTCTGAAGAAGTCCTCGGTGATCCATTCCAGATAATAAAATCTGGTTTTTGACCGTATTCTTCTATTGTTTTGATTGCATGATAAGCAATCACCACCTGAGGGGCAAGTCCTCCTGTTTTATTATTTTCTTTGATAAGCTCTGAAAGCCAACTTCCACTATCCCAACCACGTAATTTATCTCCATTATCAATATACAAAACTTTTTTCCCTAAACTTTCAAGAAACTTGATAAATTTAGAAGCTTGGGTGTTTTTCCCACAACCACTTTGTCCCGTCAAAAAAACTATTCTCATAATACAAAATTTTCCTGATTCTGCCTGAAAAAAGTCAGATTGTCAATTAACGGTTTTATGCTATTCTGCAAGAATGAAAATCCTATCTATCGAAACTAGTTGCGACCCCAGAAGTAGAACCTACTGGTTCACTACGGGGCGAGATTTTCCAAATTTAACTTTAGTTAGCCAATTGATTTAATTATGAAAATATTATCTATCGAGACCAGTTGCGACGAAACAGCTGTTTCAATTGTAGAAATAAAAGGCGACTTAAAAGAAGTAAAAGTTCTATCAAACATTGTTTCTTCCCAAGTTGAATTACACGCCCAGTATGGTGGAGTTTTCCCTATGATGGCAAAACGTGAACACGCCAAGAACTTAATTCCAATATTCGAAAAATCCCTAAAAAAATCAAAACTATATTCTCCCCTTCCAAAAAACAAATTATCTACTTCTCTTAAAAACACAAGAGAAAATAAAATAAAAAAATTGCTAGAGCGAGAAAGTGAGCTATGTGAACAATTTATTCCTCTCATTTCAAAAATCAAAAAACCAAAGATAGACCTTATTGCGGTAACAACAGGCCCAGGGCTCGAACCTGCGCTTTGGGTTGGGGTAAATTTCGCCCGAGCTCTGTCTGTCGCTTGGGAAGGAGAAAAGATTCCGATTGTTTCTGTAAACCATATGCTCGGACATACAGTTTCTAGCATTGCTGAAAAAGTTCAAAAAAATGGAAATGTAAAAATCAGAAAAATATCTTTCCCAGCTATCGCTCTACTCGTTTCCGGTGGACACACTGAAATTCTTAAACTAAAAGATTTTCATAACATAAAAAAGCTTGGAAAAACTCGTGATGACGCAGTCGGAGAAGCTTTTGACAAAGTCGCTCGCCTGCTCGGACTTCCTTACCCTGGCGGACCCCAGATCTCTCGTTTGGCCGAAGAAGCAAGAAGCTGTGATCTTAAAAACGAAAATTACAAACTCCCTCGTCCAATGATTCATTCCAAGGATTATGACTTTTCTTATTCGGGACTGAAAACCGCCGTTCTCTATATGCTTCAGAAAATAACTAAAATAACAGAAGACGACAAGAAGATGGTGGCTCGAGAATTCGAAGAAGCCGCAATCGAAGTATTGGCGCACAAAACATTGAGAGCGATTGAAGAAGAAAAAGTGAAGACTCTTCTTGTTGGAGGAGGAGTTGCTAGAAACAAGCATCTGGAAAAAGTTCTGAGGAGTGAAGTTAATAAAAAATTCCCTAAAGTTGAAATCCTTTTCCCCGAACCCGATTTATCTACTGACAATTCTCTAATGATTGCCCTTGCCGGATTTATGAAATACAAAAAATCAAATAAAAAATCCGCTTCAAAAATTAAAGCGGAGGGAAATTTGAGTCTCTAATCAACCAAAAGGAGCTGAAAACTTTTTCAAATAATTAGAAACATCTACTTGGAGCTGTTCTTTGTCATGTATATTTTGGAAAACATGATTTGCCATCTCCATACACTTGGGAATATTCATATCCCAAGGGCTTGTGCCCGAACTCTCTTTGGCTTCTTGTTCCAAAAACTTTTCGAAAGAAATATTGTCTTTCTCAGACCCACGACTGCTTATTCTTTCGTATCGTAATTCTTTTGGAGCGTCGACACCTACGACATACACGCCCTGTTTTAGAAGTGATTCCACTTCTCCAGGGCAACGCCAGGCCTCAATGACAGCCGGACCACCTTTAGCCAAGGCTTTTTTAAGCAACTCTCTGGCTATCACATCTGGGAAATACCCTTTTCTCAACTGGTTCGCCACAAGTCGCTGATTATCACGATTAATTTCTAAACCTTTTTGTAAAATAACTTCATTTATATAATCTGAAGCTGAAAAGTGATTGAATCCAAAACCTTGAAGGATTTCAACAACCGCACCTTTTCCAGCGCCGTTTGTTCCAACTAGGCCAATTATCATGTTTACTTTTTTCATTTAAATTTTTTTTATAAATTTACCATAAAAGTCACAAATTTCAACTCCTCCCCAAAACTCCTTTAAAATGTTATTATTTCTTCTACATGGACGAGAAATTACTGAAACCATACGATCACAAAGAGACTGAGGCGAGAATATACAAAACCTGGGAAGAAAGCGGGTTCTTTAACCCTGACAAAATGGTAGAAGCAGGACTCACCTCTCCTGACGCCAAACCTTTCACAATCGTTATGCCTCCACCGAACGCCAACGGAAATCTGCACGCCGGACACGCCCTCTTCATCACACTAGAAGATACTTTCACTCGATACAAACGAATGCAGGGGTTCAAAGCCCTTTGGATTCCTGGAGCTGATCATGCCGGATTTGAAACTCAGGTTGTTTACGAAAAGAAATTAGAGAAAGAGGGTCGTTCTAGATTTGGAATGGATAGAAATGATCTCTACAAAGAGATTTATGATTTCACAATCGAAAACAAGAAAAATATGGAAGAACAAATCCGCCAACTCGGATCTTCTTGTGATTGGTCTCGAGAAAAGTTCACGCTAGATCCAGATATAGTTCTGAAAACTCAAAACACTTTTATAAAAATGTATAACGACGGCCTGGTTTATCGTGGTAAAAGAACAATCAACTGGTGTTCTAAACATCAAACCTCTCTCTCAGATGTTGAAACCGAAAACGCTGAAGAAACTTCAAAGTTTTATTATTTGAAATATGGACCATTTACAATCGCCACTGCGCGACCTGAAACAAAGTTTGGAGACAAATATGTTGTTATGCACCCGAACGATACACGATATGCAGAATATAAACATGGAGACACTTTCGATCTTGAATGGATCAATGGACCAATCACTGCGACTGTTATAAAAGACGAATCTATCGACATGGAGTTTGGAACTGGAGTAATGACAATAACTCCTTGGCACAGCCAAATAGATTTCGAAATTGCAAAGCGACACAACCTCGATATGGAACAAGTCATAGACTGGAATGGAAAACTATTACCTATTGCAGGAGACCTTGCTGGAATAAAAATTCTAGAGGCAAGAGAAAAAATTATAGAAAAACTTTCAGCAAAAGGCCTGGTTGAAAAAATTGATGAAAATTACAAACATGTAGTTAAAAGATGTTATAAGTGTTCAACTCTTATCGAGCCACAAATAAAAGATCAGTGGTTTGTAAAAATGGAACCTCTGGGAAAAATGGCACTCGAATCTGTAGACCGCAAAGAAGTTCGCTTCATACCAGACAACTATGAGAAGATTTTCCGCTACTGGATGGAAAACACAATGGACTGGAATATCTCTCGGCAAATAGTTTGGGGAATTCCAATACCTGCTTGGTTCTGTAATGAGTGCGACAAATCAGATGCAAAAACAGGTGACAGTGCACCGGAATGTCCTTCCTGTGGCAAAAAAATGCATAAAGATCCTGACACCTTCGATACTTGGTTTTCTTCCGGACAATGGCCACTATTCGTAACAGGATATCCAGACGACGAAAAAAATTATAACGCTTACTACCCTACTGATGTTATGGAAACAGGTCACGACCTTATTTTCAAATGGGTTCCAAGAATGGTTATCTTCGGACTTTATCTCGGGGGCAAGGCACCATTCCATACAGTTTATCTACACGGACTAGTTAATGACGCTCAAGGAAAGAAAATGAGTAAGTCAAAAGGAAATGTAATAAATCCACTTGATCTAACTGATAAATATGGAACCGACTCTCTCCGAATGGGGTTAATCGTTGGAAACACACCAGGAACAGACCTATCTCTTCGAGAAGATAAGATAAAAGGATACAAAAACTTCGCCAATAAAGTTTG
>CAYZIU010000009.1:6225-16578 GCA_964478575.1 uncultured Candidatus Saccharibacteria bacterium
AAAAACTTAGTGAAGAATTTGATAATTTCGTAAAAGAAATTTCGAAAGAAATGGACGAGTATCTATACCATGTTAGCGCCGAGAAAATATACGCTTATATCTGGAACCGTTTCGCAAGCGAAATTCTAGAAGAGAGTAAAACTATTTTCCAAGGAGAAGACGAGGACGCAAAAAATTCTAGAAAAGTTTTCCTCCGAACAACATACCGAGACACCTTAAAAGTACTGCACCCTTTCATGCCTTTTGTTACAGAAGAGCTCTGGTCTACATCTGGCTTTGACGGATTACTTATGACCACATCGTGGCCTAAGGTATAATAAAAGTAATGGATCACGTATGAAATAGCGGACGACACAACAGCACTGCAAATACATGATTTTATTTTCAAAATTACAAATAATTTAAATAGAGTCAAAGACAAAATTGTCCGCGTCCTATTTCATACGTGATGGATTTCTTAAACCAACTAGAAACAGCTACAAGTAAAGTAGACCAAGATCCGATTACAATAATTTTCGCAATTATTGCCGGAATTGTTCCATCTATTCTGTGGCTAGTCTTCTGGCTTCGTGAAGACAAAGAACGACCTGAACCAAAGGGCCTTCTCTTCCTTACTTTTGTTGGAGGAATGATATCTGTAATGCTTGTTCTACCACTGCAGAAATTCGCTGACTCTACATTCCGTGGAGATTACTCTACCCTTATTCTAATCTGGGCTGGAATCGAGGAAGTTGTAAAATTTTTCATAGTTTATATTATTGCTCTTCGATCAAGAGTCGCAGATGAACCACTAGACTTCGCCGTTTATTGTATTACTGGAGCTCTCGGTTTCGCCGCTCTTGAGAACGCACTATTTTTAATTCAACCAATCGCGGTCTCCGATACTGTTGTTGGACTTCTAACAGGAAACCTCCGCTTCCTAGGCGCAACATTACTTCACGGAGTTTCAACTTCAATTATTGGAATAATGCTAGGGCTTACATTTGGAAGAGGACTTTTCAGAAAATCAGTCGCATTACTATTTGGACTTTTCCTCTCAATTTCATTGCACGGAATATTCAATTTGTTTATAATTAAAGATAGTAGCCAGCTCTGGAGCACATTCGGAATGCTTTGGGCAGCGGCCGTTATTATTATTCTTCTCTTCGAGAAACTCCGCAGAATGAGCGCAGACCTTGCGGCGGAACGAGGAGAGTTAGCACAAAATATTCATGGCTAAAAAAAGATCCCTTTTTGAAAGATTAACTGGAATGGTTCGGATGGACGAACACGAAGATTATTTCGAGCAAGAAGAAGAAAAGGAAGATACAGGAAAACTAAAAATGAGAGTGGATAACCAAAGAGGTGCCCCACAAGACGCAAGTCAGCACCCTTCTCAGATTGAAGAAGAATCTGAAGGACAGCTTGCAGTGGATGTTTACCAAACACCGAACGATATTGTTGTTCAAACAATGGTTGCCGGAGTTCGTCCAGAAGACATCAGTATCACAATCGCTCGCGATATGATAACTGTTCGCGGAAGACGCGAAGAAAACAAAGCAATCTCAGATGAAAATTATTTCTCAAGAGAACTTTATTGGGGAACATTCTCTAGAACAATCTTGCTTCCTCAAGAAATTGACCCAGAAGGAGCTGATGCAACAGAACGCCATGGACTTCTGATGATCAGGCTTCCAAAGTTAGATAAAGACCGAAAGACAACAATAAAAATTAAGTCTGTCTAAAACAAAAATCCCGCTCTCACGAGTGGGGTTTTTGTTTCCCTAGACTTTTACCACTTTTGCCTGTAGGATTCTAAAAACGTTTAAAAATGAATAAGAAAAGCAATCTACATATTCCAGACGAAAGGAGGAATCTCTTAAAAAACAGGCTGTCAGAATTAATCTTTGAAATTATCTTTTATTATAATCGTCTGCGATTAGAACAATGTCTTATAAACTACGAATACTCCGCTAATCCCAAAATAAGCAGAACAAAGAGCTACAGTCCGTTAAATATGCTAATTAACGATACGGATGAACCCGGAATGACCAAAGAAGACATCTCCGGATTCAATACAAAAAACACAGAGGATTATTCGAACTTTATTGATAGATTCTGTGAATTCTTTGAGATCTATGGGATCAGGCTACTGAACTACGATACGGGCGATACTTTTATTACTGTTGAAGACAGTGAAAAGTATCTAGAGTTGCTAATACAATTACAAGAGATTGATAACAAAAATGCAAAATATCTTATAAGGGCAACGGACATCGGAATGATTCAAAGTAAAAGATTCACATACGAAAATGTCATAACAAAAGACCTTTCTCAAATAAGTGTGGTGGACAATAGAGAAAAGAAATACTTCTTTTTTATTCCGCAAATAATCGATTTACATAATCGATTTGATCCTACTCCTCCAGAAGAAAATCTTTATCTGCGGAAAAGGATCATGGGATATTTCGACGCCTTAGAGAAAGGATACTTAATTGACAGAATTGGATTGGAACGTTATTTGTCTTTTAATGAAGTTGGACAACATTCTAAATTGAACTATCTATCGTCAGAGATTGTCGACAGTGAATATTTATCTGGATGGAAAATTGCCTTAAGTTCTGTAAAAGTTACTACTAAGTTACGGGGCAAGTCCTCAAAAGAATTAATAAAATTAATTCTTAAAAATCTCCAAGCCTGTATTGAAGAAAATCCAGAAAATACAAAAGAACAAACAAAAGGGGTAAAGTACCACCTCAATAAGAAACTGGAAGAGATTGAAGAGATGGACTTTGTAGATTCTCCTATAGAAACAGGGACAGGAGCCCCGAAGCAAATAAGTCCTTTCGATCAAATTATCGACGAAATAAGATATGTTGATGAAAGCGAATATAAAAAACTAAAAAAATTTGTTTCAAAATTAAAACGGAAACCACTTCCCTTTTAACAAAGAAACAAAAAAGCGCAGAGCGATTCTGCGTTTTTTGTTTGGTGCTCGGGACCCCTCCTTCGCCTCCTTCTTCGTTGAAACTATGAAGGACAAGAAGGCTACGAATGGGCACAGCAGGGCCTACCAAAGCCAACGATTCTATCGGCTCCCCGTACTTCCGCCTTAGCGGGACGTCGGGGCTGAGATTTTCTGTACAAAGTGCTCGGGACCAGGGTCGAACTGGTGACCTATCGCTCTTCAGGCGAGCGCTCTACCAACTGAGCTACCCGAGCACTTTAAACAGAAACATTACACTAAAATAATTTTATAATTTAATTTTAATATAACCTTCTTTTATTATCTTTTCAATGAAATCCTTCCTTTTGAGTCTTTTTAATTTGAACTCAATCTGCCTCGCTAACTTAATCGTCTCATATTCTTGAGAAAAAACTAATTCCATACTTCCCATTCTTTTAGTGGAATGAGTGGTTCCACTTTTATGTTGATATAGTCTTCTATCTAAATCCGAAGTACTGCCAATATAATGCCTTCCAAGTTCGTTTTTTAATATATAAACAAATCCTTTCATATTTTATACCAAAGCCGACGTTCAGTCGGCTCCCCGTACTCCCGCCTTAGCGGGACGTCGGGGCTGAGCTACCCGAGCATTGTTTTAATTACTGCTTTGGATTTTGAATTTGTTTAAAAAATTCAGAAAAATTCTCAGCATCAGGAACATCTCCGTTTATTCCTTCTAAAACACCGGCTGTGTTTGTATAAATTGAAATTACATTCTCAAGATATGGCTGAACAAAGTAGAAAGCTCCAAGGGCGATTCCTATTATCAAAAGCCAGTAGATGACTTTCATTATTTCCCCTCTTTTTTGACTTCTGAGGACCTTTTTAAGCATTTGATTATTCTCCTTAGCTAAAGCCAAGTTCTCTTCCAAAAGGTGCTTGTTTTGTTCGTCCATATGGCGATTCTAGCATAAATAAAAATAAAAAAAAAGCCGATAATCTCGGCTTTTTAAAAATCGGTTACCGCTTAATAGTAAGCAAGATAACCTTCCCTTTCATCCACTACAGCAGACATAAAATCTCCCCAAGCGCGGAATGTAAAAGAAAGCTTCACCATCTTTTTACTCAAGAATCTCCTTACGGAAACCTCAAATGAAAGATTGTTTCTTTCGTAATTCACATTCATAGCTCCCTTCCTTAAAAGGGCTGGGTCGCTCAAGACAACTTTGCGGAATCTGTCGAAAACTTTTCGATGCTTCCTTGGAAGTGCCTTACGATATTCTCGCCAGCTAACAGGATTTCCTGTCCAGCCACCGATTAGAGAAATTGCCTCATCTGTGAAGATGCAGGGACTGTTAAAATTGAAACGCTCCATAATTGACTATCCAGACCTCGAAAGAGGTTTGCCACTCCTTGAAGTGGGGGTTTGAACTGGTTTCAATCAATCTTCTTCAAAACCCAAGTCGTCAATTCTTGCAAATGGGCGTTTCTACATCAAATATCTTCCAAACTAATTATATAACATAAAATAATAAAAGTCAATATTGTGTCACCGACAGGAATCGAACCTGTGTCAGCTCGTTAGGAGTGAGCTATTCTATCCATTGAACTACGGCGACAAATTGCTCTATCTATCCATTGCCTGTCCGCCTATGAAGGAAACACGGCGACAAAACCCTTTAAAACCATCAAAAAAGCCTCATATGAGGCTTTTTTGAGTATACACTAGGTTTCTCCTATCCTTTAATTCCAAGCGCCTCTTCCACCGCTGTACGGCTAAACCCAACCATATAGTCCTCCCCTATTTTTATAACAGGGACTGCCAATTTTCCAGTAATTTCTAGAAGTTCGTCTCTTCTCATTTCATCAGAGGCCACATTGTATTCTGAATAAGAAATTCCTTTTTCTTTAAAGAAATCCTTGGCCATGTGACAGAAATGACATGTTGGGGTTGTATATATTGCAACATCTTTCATAGTAATTAAATATAGCTTAATTGATATTAATAATTTTATTATATCACAGGATACAAGTCGTAAAATCCTACCTAAAAAACTCTAAAAACTTCCTAAAAAACTCTAGTCCACCTTCTTTTTCTTCTTCAAGCATCGCCTCCTCTTCTACAACCACGACAATACTCTCCCCTTCTTTTGCAACAAAATATTTATCTCTCAGTGTCTCTTCTATTCCACTTTCAGTACTCAAACTTTCAATCGATCCAGCCAAATTATTTTTCTGTAACTCGAGATTTTCTAGCTTTTCGTCAACAGCTTTTTTGTTTTCATACAAAGTTATTAGCTTTGATCCCATCTTCACAATGGAGACTAGGAGAACGAGACAAAAGATAGAACAAATTATAAAAGTCGCTAGAATTCTAGCTTTTTTGTTTGTATTTTTTGACTCGACATTTTTCATATTTTCTTTTATACTCGACTAATGTTATTCAACCCAAAACACAAGAAAGTAATCGGAAAGATCTGGGCGGTTATCTGCATATTGGTTATAGCGAGCATGCTTCTACTATACACCCCAATCTTTCGTTAAACCAAAAAATTAATCGTTCTCTCGGAGAAGCTTCATAAACACATCGTGTGGAATATTGACACTTGCCCTGTCCTGCATTTTCTTCTTTCCTTTTTTCTGCTTTTCTAGAAGTTTCATTTTTCTGGTCACATCTCCTCCATACAAGTATCCAGTAACATCTTTTCTAAACGCAGAGAGAGTTCTAGAAGATAGAATTCTTCCGAGCGCGTATCCTTGAATTTTTATAGCCACTTGCTGTCGAGGAAGTATTCCCGCCAGCTTCTCCACAGTCGTTTCTGCTTCTTCACTAGCACGACGTTTTGATACTACTTTCGAAAAAGCCGGGACAACATCTCCACCAACAATAATATCTAGTCTGGTAACATAAGCTTCTCGCATATCAGAAAAATCGTATGTTACAGATCCGTATCCTGAAGTTATATTTTTTAGGGAATTAAAAAATCCTCGCATTAACTCTCGAAGAGGAATCAGTGCGTGAATTTCAAATCTTTTTTCTCCAAAGTTAACAGTGCTCCCAGTTTCCGCTTCGTGCTCATAAAGAAGAGTCATGAGTCCTCCCATATATTCTGGCGGAGCAATAAGAGAGAGCTTCATCCAAGGTTCCATCACTTTCATAATATCTCCCTCATCTGGAAATAAGTGTGGGGCGTAAACAGTCTGAGTCTTTCCGTTTTTTAGTGACACTTCGTAGACGATAGAAGGAGTCGTTACAATCAAATTCATTCCGAATTCTCTCTTCAATCTTTCTGTAATAATTTCAAGATGCAACATTCCCAAGAATCCAACTCGGAAACCTCTTCCGAGAGCTCCAGAAGTTTCTTCTTCAAAAGAAAATGATGCGTCAGACAGACGAAGCTTCAGTAGAGAGCTCCGAAGCTCATCAAAAGCATCTTGTCCTTCTGGATAAATAGAAGCCCAGACAACAGGCATTGGTTGCATGTAACCCGGAAGTGGACCGAGATTTGATTTGTCATGAAGAAGAGTATCTCCCACGGCGGCAATTCCCGGTCGCTTGATACCCGTAACGATATATCCGATTTCTCCAGAAGAAAGTTGTGGAGCTTTCTTCTCTTCGGGAGACAAGTATCCAACTTCAAGAACTTCGAAAGATTCTTTCGAAGCATAGAAAAATATTTTGTCTCCCCTTTTCACTTCACCACTTAGAACTCGAACATAAACAATAACTCCACGGTGAGTAGAATATTGAAAATCGAAAACCAGAGACTGAAGACCGTTTTCTTTTGGGTCTTTTGGCGGAGGAACTCTTTTTATTATTTCCTTTAATAACTCTTCCACTCCTTCTCCACTCTTTCCAGATACTAGAAGAATTTCTTCTTTTTTAACAGATAGAAGATTACAAACTTCTTCCAAAACTTCATCAGTTCTGGCGATTGGTGAATCTATTTTTGTAATAACAGGAATCATAACGACTCCGTATTTAAGAGCTGTTTCTAACACAGTCAAAGTCTGAGCTTGAACACCTTGTGTTGCGTCAACTAAAAGAAGAGATCCCTCCACAGCTGCAAGCGCCCGAGAAACCTCATAAGAGAAGTCTATATGCCCCGGAGTGTCTATTAGATTGAGTTCGTAATCAACCCCAGCTTCACTATAAGCCATCCTCACTGGTTGCATTTTAATCGTTATTCCTCGTTCCCTTTCTAGCTCCATAGAGTCTAGAACCTGCTCTTTCATTCTTCGAGGTTCAATAGTTCCAGTCTTTTCAAGCATTCTGTCAGCCAGAGTAGATTTCCCGTGGTCTATATGAGCGATGATACTGAAGTTTCTAATTCTCTTTAATTCCATTAAGCAACAATACCAAAAAAATCACTTAATTCAAATTCTCGTCTTCTGGAATTATTGGTTTTGACTTCCAGAATTTTTGCTTGAAGGACTCGAGAACCGCAATACCATCCTTGTCATCAAACAGATATATGGCGATAGTAAAAGCAATTACTCCCAGTATTCCACCCAAGGCTCCTTGCAAGAATATTCCCAAAAAACTATTTATATCAAAAAATTTATCTCCAACAATTAATCCGAAGTATGCAAAAATTCCAGCAAGACAAGATGCCGCGAAAGTGTGAAGCAGTGTACTGAAAACTTCCCTAATACGGAAGGCCTGACCTTTCAGGTAATCTCTTTTGAAAATAATCCAAAGAATTATGACATTTAGAATTCCAGCCAGAGAATATCCAAGTGGCAACATTAACATTCCTGCTCCTTCTTCTGGAGCGCGGAAAAGAGAAGCCATAAAGAACCTGAAGGTCTCATTGTTTTGGTAAAATTGTAAAAACAAAATAGAAAAACCAATCATTGCAATCGTTGATATAAAATTAACAAAAAGTGGTTTTGAAGTTTTTCCTCCAGCATAAAACCCTCTTACAAATAAATGAATTAAAGATTGTGCAACTAGACCTATTGAAAATATCCCCAGCGCCGCAGCCACAAGTCGAGTATCACTCCAAGAAAACAGGTTTGTTCCGAGAGTCACACGAACAATCTGTGCACGAAGAACAATAAAAAGGGTTGCGATTGGTAATGCCCAAAAAAGGATTCTTCTAATTGCTGATGTCATATGCAAAACAAATTTATCTATTTCATTTTTAGAAAACAACTCCACGAGTAGTGGGAAAGACGCAACGGAATATGAAATACCGATTATTCCTATTGGAACAGCCTGTAAATTGTAAGAGAGTGAAAATAGAGAGACGGCTCCTTCATTAAGTTTTGAAAGTATTGAGACAAGAACAAGCATTCCAAAAGAATTTAGAGAAATAGCCAGAGTTCTGGGGATTGATAGCGAAATAAGTTCTTTTATTTCTTTCTTGTCTTTTATTTTTGTAAATCTTGGCAGAAACTTATGTCTTCCCAGGATTGGCATCTGGACGGCCAAATGCATAACAGCTCCGAGTATAACCCCGAAACCAAGTCCCATAATTCCTATTCTTTCGTAAAGAAAAACAATTCCTAAAATGATACCTAAATTGTAGAAAATTGGAGCAAGGGCGTAAACGAAAAATTTCTTATACAAATGAGTCACTGCACCGAAAGCGTTCGACAAACCTAGAATGATTGGTGATAGCAACATAATACGACTAACCTCAATCAAGTTATATTTTGCAAGATCAGAAAATCCAGGAGCAATAGAGTCAACCAAAAATGGCATCATAAAGAAAAGAATCGCAGATATTATAGAAAGGGAGAAAAACAAAACCGTGCAAACCTGACTAAAAAATTCTCTAGCTCGATCCTCACCTTCTTCGGAATTGTTTACCTTTTTACTTAAAACAGGTAATAAAACTGTCATCGAGATGAGGGACGCGACCGACACAAAAAGAAAATCTGGAATTCTAAAAGCGGCATAATAAACATCCAAAGCCTCACTTGGCCCAACAATATGTGCAAGTGCCCTGTCTCTTAGAAGCCCAAGTATTTGTGAAAGAAAAGTAAATATTGCAATGACAATCGCCGCTTGGTGAATATCTTTAAATTCTCTATTCAAGAGATTTACAAAATCTTTCACCATAATTATTCAGTCACATCAGAAATTACCGATTGCTGTTCTCCACTTTTTGATTTTTCAGTAGAGGCTTGATATAGAAGTCTTGCATCATCAAATCCGGGTCTGAATTTCAGAGCCTCTAGGGAATAATTCTCAGCCATTTTGTAGTCTCCAGTGAAATAATATAGAGATGCTTTTGAAAATGAAATCGAAGGACTTTTTGGGAAAAGTTCCTCGGCTTTTTCGAATGCTGTAATAGCAGACTCAAGGGAACCAGAAACTCCAACCCGCGCTCCAAAATCATAAACACTGGCTAAGCTAACCCAGTTTTGAAGATTCTTTCCATCCGCTCTGACTGCAATAACTCCAGCTTCTTCTGCACTCTTGAAGTACCCTTCCAGCTTTTCTGGATTTTTATTACCTTCTATTTCTAACTTAAAAAGACTCAAGTATCTCAGAGCGATATATCTAGCATATGCGTCATTTGCATCTCTAGATAAAATTTTGAAAGCCTCAACATTTCCTTTATCAAAATCTCCAAGACTATCTGCTTTTATCATTTTCTGATAAGAAATTGTATTTATGAATTTACTAGAAATTATTACCAAAGACCAAGAAACTACAACAGCAGAAAAAATAATTAAAATTATTACAAAGAAACTATTTCTAGAATCACGAATAAAAGAGAAAGATTCTCTTTCTATAATTCCGGAATTTACCAAAAATCCAAAAACAGCTCCAAAAAGAATAAACATCAAAACAATTAAAGAAAAACTAAAAACAAAC
This sequence comes from uncultured Candidatus Saccharibacteria bacterium, assembly GCA_964478575.1. Classification (GTDB taxonomy): domain Bacteria; phylum Patescibacteriota; class Minisyncoccia; order Phycocordibacterales; family UBA9973; genus JAGOTH01. The sequence continues at coordinate 15,984 of CAYZIU010000009.1, forward strand.
ATTAAAGAACTGATCAGTAGAGCCATTAGTAAAATTGCAGAAATGGCTCCGAAATAGTTTGTTCCAGTTTTTTCCTTAAAAATTGCCAAATAACAAATGAATAGCGCTGTCCCGAAAAATACAAAGAAAGCTAGAATTCCAAATATTCCGTGCATTACAAAAAATGTGTCCCAGGTTCCAACTCCACCATTAAATCCTGTATTCCAAAAAGAGGTCTGATTTATAGAGTCACTTGGTCTGTGCAGATACCATGCATCAGAATAATTTCCCGCCCCAGCCCCACCAAACGGATTTTCCATAATTGTCTGCCCTATCACAAAAGAAGAAACTCCAAGTCTCGGGGAAACAAATACTTCCCCTGAATCAACCAGACCTCTTAGAGTTCCACCGTATAGAGATCCGAAAGCAATCATTACAATGGCGAAAAAAGAAATCGACAAAGCCAGAACTGGGATTTTTTTCTGAGGACCAGAAATCTTCTGAGTTCTAAGAAATACGAAAAGTAAGATTGATGAGATAGCTAGAGTAAACCATAAGAAAAATACATTAATAAAAACAATTGAAATTAAGGATAGTACAAGAGCAACGATTGAAG
>CAYZIU010000010.1:0-6338 GCA_964478575.1 uncultured Candidatus Saccharibacteria bacterium
TGCACACAAAGAAATTGGGAATTGAAGTTTCAGATTTTGGATTGGGAAATATATTTGCCGAAGTTTATGCTGCTGTTTATCCAGAACTTGGCGGACGAGTAGCAGAGATAGACCAGGTGCTGAACGAGGAGCGAGAGAAATTTAATAAAACACTCGAACAAGGTTTGAAGGAGTTCGAAAAGGGAATTGACCCTTTTATTCTTGCGACTACGTATGGTTTTCCTATAGAAGTAACCCTTGAACTTGCGCTGGAAAAGGGAATAAAGGTTGATCTTGAAGATTTTAATAAAAAGACGGAAGAGCACCAGAAGCTTTCACAGACTTCTTCTGCAGGAATGTTTAAAGGGGGTCTTGCGAATCACAATGAACAAACTATCAAACTTCACACAGCGCATCATCTTTTATTGGCAGCACTTCAGCAAATATTAGGTCCTGAAGTAAAACAACGAGGTTCAAACATAACCGAGGAAAGACTCCGAATGGACTTTGCCTTTGATCGTAAAATGACTGATGAGGAAAAAGTAAAAGTTGAAGAGATTGTAAACGAATATATTTCTCGTGGACTCAATGTTGTTCGTCGAGAAATGCCACTCTCTGAGGCTGAAAAACTTGGAGCTGAGATGGAATTCGGTGCGAAGTATCCGGAGACTGTGTCTTTGTACTTTGTCGAGGATGAAAATGCAAACGCTATATCAAAGGAGTTCTGTGGTGGGCCTCACGTAACAAACACAAAAGAACTTGGAGTATTCAAAATCCAAAAAGAAGAAGCTTCTTCCGCTGGTGTTCGTCGCATAAAAGCAGTATTGTCTTAATTTACTTTTTTATCGTGATATAATTACAGTAATGTTTTTTTCACGAAAGAGAAAAAAAATTGAGAGAGTGTTAGTTGTAGATATTGGTTCGGGAAGTGTCGGAGTTGCCATCGCTACAGCTTTCAATACTGATTCAAAAATCCCCGCTCTTGTTGAGGCTGTTTTCCGTTCCCCAATACAATTCAGCGGAGAATTTGATTTTGCAAAATTTCTAAGTTCAGCCGAGAGTGCTCTTGAAAAATGTCTAAAAAATCTACACGACGCTAAAACTAAAAGACCAGACACAGCTCTTCTTGTTTTTGCTTCCCCTTGGTATAACGCCTCTCCGAGAATTGCCTCAATTTCCAAGGGTGTAAACTTTGTTTTTTCTGAAAAAGAAATGCAGACAATATTGAAAAATGAAAAAGACGCTTTTATTCGGGATATTTCTAAAAATAGTACTGAGAACCTTGATAATTTTGTCATTTTAGATGAAGTAATCCACTCTGTGAATCTAAATGGTTACCCACAAGACAATCCAATAGGTAAGATGACGAAGAGTGCTTCAGTAAAAATGTTTATGACCATTACCGAGAAGATTGTTTTTGAAAAAATAAAATCAAAAGTAAAAAACTCTTTCCCACATATACACATCGCAGCTTCGTCTTTTATGAATGCGTTGTTCATTTCTCTTAGAGATATCAAAATGATTGAAGACGACACTGTTCTGATTGATATAGGTGGGGAAATGACAGAGATTGTTAAGGTCTCTCATGGTACAATTAACTCCGTAGCATCTTTCCCTTCTGGAAGAATGAAAATAATCCGGAAGATGCAAGAGAAGAGTGTAGACGAAAATATTCTCAGAATGTATGAGAGAGGAGAATTAACACCAGCGGAGGTCCAAAATCTCGACAAAACAATATCCGTCGTTATGGAAGACTGGAAAGAAGAAATAAAGAACACTCTTATGAAGTTCGACGGTGGATTCTTAAGAGCCAAGAAAGTCTGCATAACTCTTGATGAAGATGTAATAAAGATATTTTACTCTCCAATTATTGATGTTTTGAACGGATTGGTGCCAGTTAATCCTCCAGAAGTAGTTATTGTTCGTCCTGATAGGATCGAGCCACACATAAAATTCGCAGATAAGGTTCCAAGAGATGAATTTCTGATGATTGAGACAATTTTTGCAAGAAGAAAAATTTTTGAATAAATAAAATATGGCAAGACAAAATACAAATGAAGAAAATGGAGAAAAGCGAACACCATCGCAGTTTTTTCTCGAGCTTTCAAAAACAAAAATGCCTCGAATCGATGAGAAAAGAGAAATAACTGATCCTTCTCAAAATCGGATAAACAATATTTCAATAAAAAAAGATACACCTGTTCGATCTACTGAAAATTCACTTAGGATAAAGAATCTGGACTTGACCCGAGATAGTGTGGTAACAGATGGAGTTATTCCAATAAAAAGAGAAAACATGACTAATGAGTCTAGTAACGAACATTTTACTGAGGTTCAAAGACCGGCAGCGCCAGAAAGAAGACATTCAGGAAGAAAAGGAGGTCATTCCAAGAGAGCTCTAGCTTTAGTGGCTTTCTTTGTAATCGTTTCAGCTATTTTTGCCCTATCAAAACTCTTCACCGGAGCAACTGTGTACGTTGAGCCAAAAGTTTTCTCTAACAATATAGATATTAACCTAAACATGAAAAGAGATAGCAGTGAGGGACTAAGTTTCGAAAGAGTTAATCTCTCAGCTTCTCTTGAAAAGACAGTCTCTTCTAGCGGAAGTGAAAATGTTGAAACTAAATCTACAGGAAGAGCCATTTTGTATAACAATCACAGCACAACTCCACAGAAACTTCTTATAAATACAAGACTTGAAGATTCTACTGGAAAAATTTATTTTACTGATGCCGTTACAACCATTCCAGGTAGAACAACCAAAGGAGGAGAAGTAATCCCTGGATCCGTTGAGGTGGGAATCACAGCTGAAAAACCAGGGGAGGCTTACAATGGAGCTCCAAGAGACTTTGTTTTTGTGGGCTTTAAAGGAACACCAAAGGAAAAAACTTTTTACGCTAGAGGAAAGGGTGACACAACTGGTGGTTTCGTAGGACTTTCTCCAGTTGTTAGCGAAGAAGATAAGAGTTCAGCTGTTGCAATGTTAGAAGAAGAACTCAGGACAAAGCTTTTGTCGGATGTGTCACTACAAGTTCCAAGTGGGTATATTGTGAGAGATAGTTTGTCCTTTATAAACTTTTCTGAATCAAAAATAGAGATGAAAGAAGAATCTGCTGTGATATCTCTTTCTGGAACAATTGACGCATTCATTATACCAGTTGAGAAGTTTGCAACTGTTATGGCAGAAAAAAATATAACAGATTATAATGGAGAGCCAATAAGAATTGATAATTTAGACTCACTTCTAATTTCTCTTAAAGACAAAGAGATAATTGAAAACCCTGGAAGTCTAACATCAACGGATATAACTATCACAGGAGACCCTCTTTTTGTCTACGGATTTCCCAAGGAAGAGCTCGTAAGTGCCCTAGTTGGGAAAAAGAAGAAAGAGTTCCCTTCAGTAGTTTCCATGTATCCAACAATAAAAAGTGCTAGGGTTGTCCTTAAGCCGTTTTTTAGTACGACATTACCAGAATCAGAAGATATTGTTGTCATCGAATCTCTTCCAACTCAAGAATAGGCCCACCTAGGTTTACCCCTTGAAAGGAAAGATTGACAATAATAACCCTTTAATATAGTATATACATTACGTGCAAATGAGTGCGGAAGAATCAAAAGAATATGCAAACGGGGTTGTAACTGAGGCCTTGCCTAATACAATGTTCCGGGTTTTGCTTGATGAATCTAAAAAGGAACTCATTGCGTACCTTGCTGGTAAAATGCGTCTACACAGGATCCGTGTTCTTGTGGGAGATAAAGTAGAAGTTCTTCTCGACCCTTACGGGGGAAAAGGAAGAATAACGAAAAGATTTTAAGGTATGCAGAACTGTGCGTAACACACGATTTCCCAAGCGAACAAACAAATTAACAGTTCGATTGGTATTATTTTTTTCATGAAAGTACGAGCAAGAGTCAGAAAAATTTGTGATAAATGTAAAATAGTTCGCCGAAAGCGACATCTTCGGGTTATCTGCGATAATCCTAAGCATAAACAGAAGCAATAATTAACTTATGAGAATACTTGGAATAACAATCCCAAACGAAAAAAGGGTAGATATTGGCCTCACTGTTCTTTTTGGAATAGGAAGACCAATGTCTGTAAAAATTTTAAATGACGCGAAAGTTGAAGTTAATAAAAAAGTTTCTGAACTTTCTGATAAGGAAGAAAACGACATCAGAAAGATAGTTGAAGCAATGAACATTGAGGGAAATCTAAAAAGAGAAATTTCCGCAAACATAAAAAGACTAAAAGATATTAAAGCATACAGAGGAGTTAGACACTTAAGAAAAATGCCGGTTAGAGGACAAAGAACAAAGACAAACTCAAGAACAGTTAGAGGAAACGTTCGAAAGACAATGACAAGCGGAAGAAGAAAGACTGAGAAGACATAGAGCCGGTGATCGAAAGTAAAGAAAAGCAGTAAAAATATTAATCTAAAAAAATGGGAAAGAAAAAAATTATAACTAAAGAGGGTGGAGAACAAAACGCAGAAGCAAAAGCTTCAGCTCCAAAGGTGTCTTCAAAGAAGAAGGTTACTTCTGTTGTTCTGCATGTCCAGGCTACTTTCAACAACACAAAAGTAGTCCTTTCTGATAAACAAGGAAACACAATCTTCTGGACTTCAGCTGGAGCTCTAGGCTTCAAAGGAGCTAAAAAGGGAACACCTTTTGCCGCTTCTAAGGCAGGAGAGATCCTTGCTGAAAAAGCTGCCGCTATGGGAGTAAAAGACTTTAGTGCTGTAATTAAAGGAGTTGGTTCAGGAAGAGAAGGTGCAATCCGGGCTTTTATGGCAAAAGGATTTGAACTTACAGAAGTGAAAGATGTAACTCCTGTTCCTCACAATGGTCCAAAACCTAAGAAACCTAGAAGAGTATAAATATGAAATCACTACCAAAGTATAAAATTTGTAGAAGACTCGGTCCTGGAGTTCACGAAAAGTGTCAAACTTCAAAGTTTTCTGCTTTACCGCCAAGAGGTGGAAAAGGAAGCAAGAGACCAAAGCCCCTTTCAGGTTACGGAGAACAGCTTTTAGAAAAGCAGAAGATTCGATTTTCTTATGGAATTTCAGAAAGACAGTTTGCTGGATACGTTAAGAAGGCAACCACGAAGAAAGGTTCACACGCAAAGGATGTTTTGAATGAGCTTCTTGAATGCCGTCTGGATAATGTTATATACCGACTAGCCTTAGCTCCGACACGCCGAGCCGCAAGACAAATGGTTTCCCATGGTCATTTCACAGTGAACGGAAAGAGAACAATGGTCCCTTCTCACCAAGTTCACGTTGGAGATGTTATTGCTGTCCGCGAGGGTAGCAAAGGAAAAGCTTTCTTCTCAGAGCTTGAGAATAAGCTAAAAAATTATAAGAACCCTGCATGGCTTAAGTTCGATATCGGTGCTGTTAAGGCGACTGTCGAGTCTCGCCCAGTATCGCTTCCAGATGAACAGTTTAATTTTAATACCGTTTTAGAGTACTACAGCCGATAGTATTTAATGGTTTATTAACACAACACACATGCGTTTAGAAAACAACATTTTACTTCCTTCAAAGCCTCGAGTAGTTACTGAGGACAAGATAAAAGGAACATACGAAATAGATGGTCTATATCCAGGATATGGACACACTCTAGGAAACAGTCTACGAAGAATAATTCTTTCGTCTCTTCCAGGCGCGGCAATTACAAAAGTTAAAATCTCTGGTGCTGAGCACGAATTTTCAACAATGGATGGCATAAAAGAAGATGTCATCACTATTTTAATAAACTTAAAGAAAATTAGATTCAATCTAATAACTGGAGAGTCTCAGACAGTTAAAATAAGCACAAAGGGTCCAAAGCAAGTTACAGCAGAAGATATAAAAGGTTCTGGACAAGTAGAAATACTAAATGCTGACCAGTATATTTGTGAAATTACAGATAAGTCTGCAACTCTAGAAATGGAAATAACAATCGAGCACGGACTCGGATTTGTTCCAAAAGATGTTCATCATAAAGAAAAGGTAGAAATCGGCGCTATCGCAGTTGATGCAGTATTTACTCCAATCAGAAGAGTTTCTTATGACGTTGAAGATATGCGTGTTGGAGATAAGACAAACTACAACAGACTAAAAATGTTCATAGAAACAGATGGTTCTGTTACTCCTCGAGAAGCACTAGAGAGCGCTATTCGAATAATGATTACTCAACTCCAAGCAATTCTTGATTTCAAAGTAGAAGACGAAAGAGCTCCTGTTTCAGAAGAAAAAGAATCTGCTCCAGAGGCTGTTGAATCTGAAGAAGAGAAGTCTAACAACAAAGAAGAGATGGTTGATGCCATGAAGACAAGGATTGACACATTGTCTCTTCCAGCTAGAATAGAAAAC
>CAYZIU010000010.1:6348-14405 GCA_964478575.1 uncultured Candidatus Saccharibacteria bacterium
AACATCCGAACAGTTGGAGGAATTGCGCGAAAGAGAGCTGGAGACCTTCTAGAAATAGAAGGAATTGGAGAAAAAGGAGTTCAAGACATTAAGAAAGCTCTTTTTGAACTAGGTATAACACTTAAAGATTAATTTGAATTGAAGACATTATGAGACACCACAATAAAAACAGAAAATTTGGAAGAAAGAAAAATGGCCGAGTTGCCCTCCTTCGTGGTCTCGTACTTTCTTTGATCAAAAAAGAAAAGATCAAAACAACAGAAGCTAAGGCAAAGGAAATTAAGTCTGTTATGGAAAAAATCGTTACAAGAGGAAAAGTTGACACTCTTGCAAGCAGAAGACTTATTCTTTCAAGACTTTATAATCAAAACACAGCCGTGAAGAAAGTTTTCGAGGAGATTTCTCCAAGATATAAAGATAGAAAGGGGGGATATATCAGAATAACTAAGCTAGCTCCAAGAAAAAGCGATGGTGCAAGATTGGCTTACATCGAATTTGTATAAAAATATGAAACCAGTAGTAAAAGAAACAAAAATTGAATACGTGATAAATGCTGAAGGAAAAACTCTTGGAAGAGTGGCTTCTGACGCTGCCTCAAAGCTTCTTGGAAAAGCAACAGCTTCTTATGATAGATCAAAAATAAACAATGTTTTTGTTAAAATCGAGAATGCTGGAAAACTAAAGATAACTCCTAAGAAAATGGCTACTCAAACTTATTTACACTACACAGGTTTTCGTGGAGGACTAAAGGAGACAACTCTACCAAAAATGATTGAGAAAGGAGGAATCAGAAGTGTTTTGGAAAAAACAGTTGATGGAATGATCCCACGAAACAAACTCAGAAAGGAAATAATGAAAAGATTAACAGTTTCAGAATAATTATATGGAAAAGAAAAGCGCAAAATACATAGAGACAGTTGGACGAAGAAAAACTTCAAGCGCAAGAGTGCGAGTTACTCCTGCTACAAAACTTTCTGTTGTGATTAACGACAAGCCTGTTTCTACATATTTTATGACAAAGGAACTTGAAACTATTGTTAAAAGCCCATTCGGAGAAAGTTCTCTTGGAGACAAATTCGAAGTAACAGCTGTTGTAAAGGGAGGAGGAATCCACTCACAAGCAGAAGCTGTGCGACACGGAATCTCACGAGCTCTAGTTGAAATGAGTGAAGAAGAGAGAGGAACTCTAAAGAAAGCTGGTTTCCTAAAGAGAGACCCTCGAAGTAAGGAACGAAGAAAATTCGGACTCAAGAAAGCGAGAAAGAGCCCTCAGTGGTCTAAACGTTAAAGGACAAAAATTCCCACCCAAAAGGTGGGTTTTTTGTCCCAACCGTAGTCGGGATCCCGGTATAAGATCGGGATTTTTAATCTTTGACAAAATCTATTTTTTATGTAAAATGAAAGAAAAACATTATGTCACTAAGTTCTAAAAGGAAGTATGATTATTACTCTCCAACAGCCCTTTTAAATTTGCAAAAAAGGATGAAAAATAACTTTCGTGTTATTGAAAGAGAGGCGGAAGACCTCGAGAGGAGAAAAAAGAAGCTTTTGATTGATGAGGTTTTAAAGCAGTATCATCAATTGATAAACAGGTTAAGTTTTTTAGATTCTGATAGCATGAACTATCTTTTAAATCTAAAGGTTGGAAATCTTATTTTCGGAGAAGAATTGCAACATTTTAAAAGGACTGAAGGGGTTAAATTTTTGATAGAATATGCTCTTTTTATTTTTTATTCAAAAAGAGAAGAAAAGTTGAAAGTTGACACCAGAATTGACGGATTTAATACCGAAGATTTTATTGAGGGGATTCTTCTTTTCAATGACAATTTTAAAATTTTTCAAATAAAATATTCCAAAACAGCCAAATTTTTAACTATCTGGTTTGAAATTCCCGCGTAATAGGCGGGTTTTTGTTTGGTTAATTTTTTGAGATAATAAAAGGATGAAAGAAAAAACTAGATGTGGATGGTGTTTGTCTGACCAAGCGTATATAAAATATCACGATGAAGAGTGGGGAAGAGCTGTTCATGATGATCAGAAACATTTTGAATTTATTATCCTAGAAGGTGCTCAGGCGGGCCTGTCTTGGTTAACTATTTTAAAAAGAAGAGAGGGATATAAAAAGGCCTTTAAAAACTTTGATGTTAAAAAGGTATCGAAGATGGACAAAGGAGATGTTTCAAAACTAATGAAAGATTCTGGAATAATAAGAAACAGATTAAAGATTGAATCAACTATTACAAACGCCCAAGCTTTTTTGGCGGTTCAAAAAGAATTTGGAAGTTTTGATAAGTATATTTGGGGTTTTACCAATAAAAAAATAATTAGGAATTACCCAAAAGGTCTCAAAGAGTTGAAATCAACCACTTCATTGTCAGACGAGATAAGTAAAGATTTAAAAAAGAGAGGATTTCGTTTCGTCGGCTCAACTATTGTGTACGCGTATCTGCAGGCAACAGGAATAATTGATGACCACCTAACTAGTTGCTTTAGAAAGAAGCTAGTTTCGGTTAAGAAAAGCTGATTTTATTGTATCTCGATCACAATATTCAAGTTCGCTTCCAGTGGAGAGACCTCGTCCAAGCTTTGTTACTTTGAAATTATATTTTTCTGATAGGGGAGAGAGGATTTTGGAAATATACTCCTCAGTATATTCTCCGTTTGTTGTTAGGGAAAAAGCTAAAACAACTTCTCTCAGTGTTTTTTCAGAAGACATTTTTTCAACAAGGTTAAGTAGTTCTCTGCTTCGCACAAATGATGGAACATTCTCTTCAATAAGAGGAACTGTTCCACCGAGGACAAAAAATACACCGTGGAAGTCAGGAATTCTCTCAAGCGGTGTGAGATCGGCGTCTTTTTCTACTACGATTATAGATTCCGCATTTTCGTGGAATTTTTCACATCGGTCACAACGCTCTCTACCATCATTTCTTTTTGTAAAAAGTCTGTGGCAAGTCTGACAAACAGAAACAAGATCGCTAACTTCTTCTATTGCCATCGATAGATTTTTTCTGTAGGCATTAGTTTTCTGCGCTAGGAAATGGGCAAATCGTCCGGCTTGGCGTTCTCCAATACCAGGAAAATCTTTGAATATTTCTGTTAGTTCTCGTAGAGGATTTTTTTCCATTAGAATAGGTCTGCTTTATTTTTATTTGGATCTTGTTCTTTCTTTGGTGCAATCTCGTCAAAGTTTCCTTTGGCAATTGAAGAAAATGAGCTGTATTTTTCGTCGAAGTAAAGATCGACTTCTCCAGTTGGACCGTTTCTGTGTTTTTCTATCAAGATTTGAGCGACGTTAGTTCTTTCGTCTTTTTCTTTATATCTGTCTTCTCTGTGAATAAACATCACAACATCGGCGTCCTGCTCGATAGATCCAGAGTCTCTTAGGTCAGACAGCCTTGGGCGTCCTCCACGGCTCTCAACCGCACGAGAGAGCTGTGAGAGGGCAAGAACAGGCACGTTTAGCTCTCTCGCCAAGGCTTTTAGAGAACGAGAAATTTCTGTTACTTGGTTGACCATGGAGTCATAGTTTTTATTTGTTGTCATCAACTGCAAGTAGTCGACAATAATAAGTCCTAGGTTGTGCTCGTGTTTTAGTCGTCTTGCAAAAGATCTCATTTTTACAATTGAGTTGCTGGCAGTTTCGTCGATAAAGATCTTTGCTTTTGCAAGACGATCGAGAGACTGAGCAAGAGAAGCAAAATCATTTTCTGAAGTTAGATTTCCAGTTCGGAGTTTCCATGCATCAACTCTAGACTCTGCAGCCAAAAGACGGCTAGTTAATTGTTGTGCGGACATTTCCAGAGAAAAGATACAAACAGGAATGTCGTGTTTTGTTGCTGCGTTTCGGGCAATATCAAGAGCCAGAGTTGTTTTTCCCACTGATGGACGAGCGGCTAGAATTATAAGATCAGAATTTTGAAGACCAGAGAGTTTCAAATCAAGGTCGTGATAACCAGTTGGGACTCCACGGAGTTCTCCTTTGTTTTCATGAAGCCTTTCGATGTGTTCCCAAACTTCTCCAAGTGTATCTTTCAAACTGATGATTCTGTTTGTCTTAGGTGTCTCAGTGACGGCGAAGAGGTGTTTTTCGGCGGCATCGAGAATCTCGTCTATCTCATCATCGTTTTCAGTTATAGCTAAAGAGTTAATTCTGTCTGCAACATTCGCCAGAGATCTAAGAGTGTATTTCTTTTGGACTATTTCTGCGTAGTGAATTATGTTTGCGGCAGAAGGAACAGCGTGAGCTAGTTCGGCGATATAACTTCTTCCGCCAACTTGCTCTAGAAGAGCCTTTTCTTCAAGGTAGTGAGTTAGAGAAACTTGATCGACTGGTTCATTCTTTCCCCAGAGATCAAGCATAGCTCTAAAAATTATTTGATGTTTATAAATATAAAAAGCTTCTGGTCCAATAACCTCAACTACATCAGCCAGGCTTCCTGGTTTCAAAAGTACCGCACCCAAAACCGCAACCTCACTTTCAATACTTTGAGGAGGGAGTCTTAGTCTTGTTTCAATTTTTCGCATTTCTTTTCCCACTTGTATTGATTTTAGCAGACCGGAGCTTTTTATCGTAAAGAGGCAACTGAGGAAATCCTGTTGATTTCTCTAATAACTTCTATATGTGCCAAAAACCCTTTGTTTTGATATAATTTCCAAATGGATAAAAAACGAATGCTCTCAGGTGTCAAACCAACAGGACGCCCTCATGTCGGAAACTACTTTGGTGCAATGCGCCAGTTTGTTGAATTTGAAAAAGATTACGATAGTTTTTTTATGATTGCAGATTATCACGCACTCAACGGAATTCAGTCTCGTGAAGAAATGCAGGCAAATATACTTGGAGTTGCGATGGACTATCTTGCTATAGGACTTGATCCGAAGAAATCTATAATTTTCAAACAATCAGATGTGTCGGCTCATACAGAATGTGCATGGGTTTTCAATACAATAACAACAATGCCTTTCCTTATGAGAGCTCATGCTTTTAAAGACGCGGAAGCAAAAAACAAAGACATAAATGTTGGAACTTTTGATTATCCTCTTTTGATGGCAGCAGATATCTTACTTTATGACACCGATGTTGTTCCTGTTGGGCAAGACCAAAAGCAACACGTAGAGATTGCGCGCGATACCGCTGAGAAGTTTAATCGAATATTTGGAGAAACCTTTAAACTCCCAAACGCTATGATTTTGGAAGATGTAGCAGTAGTTCCAGGAACTGATGGTCAAAAGATGTCAAAAAGTTATGGGAACACAATTCCTCTTTTTGCAGAACGAGATGAGATTGTAAAAGCTGTAATGAGTATTGTTACAGACTCAAGCGGAGAAAGACCAGAAAATGTTTATCAAATTCATAAATTGTTTAGAGATGAAGCTTCACTAGACGCGCTTTATGAAGAAAAGAAAGGTAAGTATAAGGAATTGAAAGAGGCTTTGATTGAAGATATTGAAGAATTCATCGCACCTCTTCGTGAAAGGCGAAAATACTTTGAACAAAATCCAGAGGAGGTATTGAAAATTCTTGAAGACGGAGGAGAAAGAGCTCGCGCTGTTGCTGATGAAAAGATGCAAGAAGTTCGAGAAAAGATTGGAGTAAAACTTTACTAAAAATCAAATGACAGGATATAAGATATTTTTTAAATCTGTAAAATATGGTTTTGTTGCTGACAAAAAGGATTTTTTGTTAAGTCTTTTTACTACAGTCGTTTCTTCCTCTTGGGTTTTTATCTCTACTGCATCTTTCGCTCTTATCATAAATGAAGTTTCTTCAGTTATAAGTACGGGTTTTTTAAATCAAGCCAAAATTAATCAAGCTATTATTCTTCTTGTTCTTTCAAATTTTTTACCGACAGTCTCAGATTTTTTAGACCGGTATATTGGAGCAAAGCTTTTCAGAAAAATAAACTTATTTTTTAAAACAAGCTGGTTAAAAAAAATAGGTGATTTAGATCTTGAAATTATTGAAAGTAAAAACTTTCAAGACTTGAATCAAAAAGTAAACGAGAGAAGCATTGGGTCTCTTCAATCTCTTGTTAGTTGGTTTTTCGTAAATTTTGGAAATATTATTAGGCTTGTTACAGCGTCTATTATATTTCTATCTTTTGATTTTAGATTAACAATCTTGGCCGTTATATCTGTTCTACCTGCTTTTTTTATTGAAAAAAATTTGGCAAAAAGCACCTTTGCTCTATGGGATACTCAGGTAGAAAGCCGGAGGAATGTTGGCTGGAAAACGAGTCACTTCTTGAACCCAAGGTTAATCACTGAGTTGAAACTACTTGGCAAAACAAGCTTTTATTCAGATAAGATTTATAATTTTCAAAAAAGGTTTAATGATGACGCAGATAAACTAGACTATAAAGCATTTAAACTAAAGTTTCTTGGAGAAATTGTTTTCATTGTTTGTTTTGTTTTTTCAATGTATTTAATAATCCAAATGGCTATTTCGGGAGAGATTGGAGTTGGAACAATGTTATTTGTTTACACATCCTTTAATGCTTTCCAGTTTGCGGCAGGAAACATTCTTCGTTCCCTTGGTCGTATTCGTGAGCATATAAAGTTTTCTGAAGGGTATTACGAATTGATGGAACTAAAGTCTGTAATAAATGAGAATGAGGGAGAAGGTTTTGATTATAAAAAAGCGGAAGACATAAAGCTAAGTAATGTTAATTTTAAATATCCAGATACAGATGTCTTTGTTTTAAAAAATATTAATTTAGAGATAAAAAAATATGACCGTATCGCAATTGTTGGAGAAAATGGAGCTAGTAAAACTACTCTAACTAAGTTGATTTCAAAAATGTATCTACCAACAAGCGGGGAAATAATGATTGGGGACAAAAATATAAAAGAAATAAAGACTACGGACTGGCAGAGATCTCTTTCAATTATGACTCAAGATTACGCGGTCTACAGTGATTCTATTTCAGACCAGATTGCATACGGCGCCCAGGGGGATCCAAAAAGTGTAAGTAAGACAAAAATAAAAGAGGCCGCAAGACGAGCGCACGCTCTAGAGTTTATTGAAAAACTACCTAAAAATTTCGAAAGTGTTCCAGTGAGGGCATTCACTAACGGAGTTGAGCTTTCTCGTGGTCAAAATCAAAAAGTTGCTCTCGCTAGATTCCTTCTCCGTGATTCAAAGGTTCTTATTTTGGATGAGCCAACTTCTGCCATTGACGCCATTGCTGAGTCAAAAATATTTAATGAATTATTTGAAGAAGAAAGAGACCGAACTATTATCATTATTTCTCATAGATTTAACACAGTTAAGCGTGCCGATAGAATAATAGTTCTCGATCACGGTGAAATTGTTGAAGAGGGAAGTCATGATGAGTTAGTGAAAAAGAATGGTAAGTATCATGAGATGTATATGGCTCAAGCTAAGGAGTATCAAGAGTAGCTTGCCTCAGGGTCTATTTGGCTTTATATTGTATTTAGTTCCTTTGATCCGTCTGACACACGGGGAGGAAAGGAGAAATCCACGGGTTTGCCCGATATAGCTAAAGAGTCGAAAGTAGGGTGGCACCGCGTTTCTTAGGTCGCTGAAGCACTCAAGTGCGGAAGGGCCTCTATGAAGAATCGCCCCTGCAAATTATCAAATTAATTGATAGTTCGTGGAGGCGATTTTTTGTTTCCAAGGCTACCTAAAAATATGCGTACAATAATTAGCGAGTTGTCATCAAAGAAAGGTGAGGAAGTTATTATAAATGGTTGGATAAACGTTCGTCGTGATCAAGGAAAATTAATATTCTTGGATTTCAGAGATAGATCTGGAATTGTTCAAGGTGTTATTTTGCCGGGAAGTGAGGCAATGGAGACAGGCAAAACTCTTCGAAGTGAATGGGTGGTGGAAGTAAAAGGTAAAGTAAACGAAAGACCTGAAAAGAATAAACAAGCTGGAAAACAAAATGGAGATATAGAATTGGAAATATTAGCAATCACAGTTCTGTCTCAAGCTCAAGAACTTCCTTTTGCAATGGATGCTGACCTAAACCTAGACACACTTCTAGATTACAGACCACTGACACTTCGTCGTGAAAAAGAGCAAGCAA
>CAYZIU010000011.1:0-2308 GCA_964478575.1 uncultured Candidatus Saccharibacteria bacterium
AAAGGGCAGAAATCTCTTCAAATTCTGTTGCCGTATCTTCTATTACATCGTGCAAAAGTCCGGCGGCGATGAGAAGTGACGGCATTCCTAGATCAGCGATGTTCTTGGCAGTAGCAAAGACGTGGTTAAAATATGGTTCACCAGAGTTTCTTTTTTGATCACGGTGAGCGTTTTCGGCAAAGTGATAAGCCTTCGTGACTAATTCACGGTCTTTGTGGGTTGGGTTAGCCAGAGCGTCTATAAGAATCTTTGGGTGAGGGTTTATCATTGGTAATTAAAATATAGCTCTTTCAAGACTTTCGGGCAAATAGAGTCTTCTTGCAAAAGGCGGGTTTTCCTGTATATTTTAAGAAAATTGTAGAAATGAACTTTAACATAAGTAGCAAGTATTCGAGTCTGTCTATGGACAGTCACGGAAATATAATCTCCTGGACCTTCAATGAGACAGGAGAAGATATAGAATTATTTTTTCCAAGGCAAAAAGTTTTGGACGGAAATGGATTAGAAATAATTCGCGGTGGATCACACTTTTGTTATCCGATATTTGGAAATGATCCGCTTGGTGAGATGAAAAAGAAGCACGGATTTCTTAGAGACTTGGAAGTTTTAGTTGCTGGCCAAGTAATAGAAGAAATACAACTCGAATTTCATAGAAAGGAGGAGATTGAAGGAAGATATAAAAATATTCCACTTCCAATTTTAAAGAGAAAACTGGAGGCAGAAGGGTATGAACTATTTGAAGAACTAACTATTGATTTGTCTTCCAGTGGTTTGAATGATTACCTAAATGTAGGGATTCATCCGTATTTTCGGACGCCGAGTTCAGGTGGAGAATTTGTTCTGAGTTTTTTGGGAAAACACGGAACTTTGGTAGAGCTCAATAATAAGGAATATCCATTTGGTCACGATCTATTCATTGAGTCTTCTCTTCACACCCACCATATTCCAAGCTTTAGTATTTTTTGCAAAAACCTGGGGACATTTAATTGGAAACTGGGAGTTGAATCAAACAGGCCTGTGCGAGTTGAAGGATTCTATTTATGGAGAGACTCTGAAGATTTTATTTGTGTAGAGCCCGTCTATACACAAAAGAATAAAATTTTTGAAAAAGGGAGGGGAGTGTTAACTTTCCAATCGAGAACGAGATTTACTCCCGCATAGCTTGCGGGCATGCCTCCACATCAATAAATTAAATATTGATGTGGAGGCTTTTTATTTTTATTATCAAATTTCTATTAGCAAAAAAACCACGATCGTGGTTTTTTTGCTAATAATATAAAGGAGTAATTGTTCTTTATTTTTTATTTAGTTTATCTGGTCTGTGGTTTGGGCCCTCCTTCGCCAAGGCTACGGAAGGGCAAGGCACTTATTTTTTCAACTTATCTGGTCTGTGGTTCGGACACTTGTTGTTGCTGCAACGCTCTGGAATAGTCTTTGTTCCTTCCATCATCAGCGCTCCGCACATCTCACAAATACTGCCTGTTGGCTTTGCTTTGATTGCAGTTTTACAATCAGGATAATTGCTACATGAATAGAATATTCCAAACTTACCTCGGCGCTCCATCATTTCGCCCTTTTTACAATTAGGACATTGCACGCCTGTTAACTTCTTCTTTCTCTCTTCTTCATCTTCTTTTATAAATTTACATTTTGGATAACGAGAGCAAGAGATAAACATTCCAAACCGTCCTTCTCTGATTACAAGTTTACCTCCATGTTTTTCGCCACAGTCGGGACAAGGTTCGCCAATTTCTTTTGGTCCTTCCATGATCTTTCCGTCGATTGTTCTTCCTCCAACACAGTCTGGGAACTTTGAGCAAGATAAAAACTTCCCATTCTTTCCTAGTTTTACAATCATCTCAGCCCCACAAACAGGACAAGGAAATTCTTTTGGAGCTTCCCCGAGATTTGTGATTTTATCAAGTTTGTCTTTTGCCTTAACTTCTTTCAAGAAAGGTCCATAAAAATCTTTTAGAGTTTTTTCGTATTCTCTTTTTCCTTCAGCAATTTCGTCTAGCTTGTCTTCCATTTCAGCTGTGAAAGTATCAGAAATATAATCAATGAAGTTAGCTTCTAGGAATGTAGAAACAACATCTCCCGTGTCAGTAGGGAAAAGGGTTCGTCCTTCTTTCGTTACGTAACCTCGATCTTCCAGGGTTCTCATAATAGATGCATAGGTAGAAGGTCGTCCAATTCCTCGAGCTTCAAGTTCTTTCACAAGTCCTGCTTCAGAATATCGATTTGGTGGTTCTGTCGCTTTCTCAATACTTCGGAGATCAATGAGTTGCAAGTATTCTCCAGCTTTTAC
>CAYZIU010000011.1:2318-11473 GCA_964478575.1 uncultured Candidatus Saccharibacteria bacterium
AGTTCTACGTCTTCTCCGCGAGCTGCGGTGTCCACTGTAAGCCATCCGAGAGATAGAATTCGTGATCCGTTTGCTTGGAATTCTGGCAGACTTTCTCCTTCGATTTCGGCCGTTATTTTTGTTCGTAGAACTTTTGCATCTACCATTTGTGAAGAAACAGTTCTTTCCCAGATTAATCTATAAAGTTTCTTTTGTTCTTCTGTTGTTCCGGCGGAGATAAGGTTGAAGTGAGTTGGTCTAATTGCTTCGTGAGCTTCTTGGGCATTTTTTGATTTTGTTTTGTATGTGTGTTCTTCGGCTAATTCTTTTCCATATCTTTTTTCGATTTCAGATATTGCCTGTGCTTTTGCCTGAGCAGATATGTTTGTCGAATCTGTTCTCATATATGTGATGTGTCCGGCTTCGTATAGCTTTTGGGCAACTTGCATTGTACGAGAAGGGGAGAAACCGAGTCTTGTTGAAGCAGTCTGTTGCAATGTTGATGTTGTAAAAGGAGCACGAGGACTTCTTTTTTGTTCATTTGTTTTTACATCTTTTATTTTCCATTTTCCAACCTTTCCTTTTTCAAGGATTTTGTTAACAAGTTTTTCGTCGCGAGGTTCTTCGGAACATGTTAGAAGTAGGGGAGATTTTTTCTCTGTTTTTGTGTCAGCTTCCAGAACCCAGAATTTCTCTGGAATGAATGCTCGGATTTCTCTTTCGCGTTCCATTATTATTCGGAGTGCAGGGGACTGAACTCGTCCAGCAGAGAGTCCGTAGCGAACTTTTTTCCAGATTAATCCAGACAAGTCATAACCCACGAGACGATCTAAAACTCGACGAGCCTCCTGTGCTTTTACCAATTTGTCGTCAATATCTCGAGGGTTCTTGAGAGCTTCTTCTACTGCTTCTTTTGTAATCTCGTGAAAAGTAACTCTTTTTATTTTTGCTTTAACTTTCTTGTCTTCATCGAGGATTTGTTTTAAGTGCCAAGAAATAGCTTCTCCTTCACGGTCCGGGTCGGTTGCGAGCACTATAGATTCTGCTTTCTCCGCAAGGCCCTGGAGTTCATGAATCACTTTTATTTTACCAGGAGAGTTTTCATAGTGGGGGATGAATCCTCCTTCTATGTCTATGGCTTTCTTGTTTGATTTCGGTAAGTCACGTATGTGTCCAACAGAGGCACGAACGGTAAAAGCCCCATCGAGATATTTCTCAATCGTTTTTGCTTTTGATGGTGACTCAACAATAAGTAATTTCATATTTTAGTTTAAGTATATAGTATGAATTTCTCCCGGGCTCTATAAATAGTGGAAAACATCCAATGCGCGAAGTTATACTATAAGACTGATTTTTTGGCAAATAAAAAACCCACAAGTGTGGGGTTGGTTTATTTATTCTTCGTACACTATTTGGCCGTCTTTTTCTGGTACAGTAACCTCATTTTCCATTTTTATTTTTTTTGTAAAATTGGATTTAAAAGGAATTATGTATTTTTTTGATATCGTTGCCAGGATAATCTCGATGCTTACTTCTTCAATTAAAAAGGACTTTTTGGCAGTTTTTTCGATCTGCCAGTACTCTTGATATCCACCTTTGAAGGTATCAAGCGTTCCGCCTTTTGGTATAAGCCATGTGGCGAAAGGAGTGTTCTTGTCTTCGAAGAACTCATCTGCCTTTCCGTTTTCAAGTTCATGTAAAACTTCTTCCACGCTTGGATAAAGCATCATTGCGTGACTGTTTAGTTTTTTAAATTCCTCTTTTGTTTCCACTAGGTTTCCGATAAACCCGGCAGGTGTTGTATATTGCTTTTTCATAACTACAAAATTTTCTTTAATATAACGTCAAAAGAGTATATTGTCAAAAAACAAAAACCCGCCTGTGCGGGGGTTATTTTTTAATTTATATAAACTGCCTCAATTGATTTTTGGGGCATTTGTATTTTTATTGCGGTCCCTACAGGAATTTCTTCCCTCAGGATTTCTTCTGGGCAGGCATATCCCGGTTCACCTATTAAATGCGATAGCGATTTCTTTATACCTTTTTCACTCATCAGCACAATTTCGGTTGGTAATGTTTTTTTAGAGAAATAAACAGCCTGCAAATGCTTGTTTAGGAAGAAGGCTTGCTGATGGACAGACCTTCCAGAATTTCGTCGTGATAAAAAATTAATCTTTCTAATCACAAAGGAGATTTTGTCTCCAATGCTGATTTTTTGTTCAGGATTTAAAATTTTTAAAGTTTCCACTAGAGCGGGGTCGTCTTGTTCATTGTTACCACAATAAATTGTGGTGTTTTTTCCAATAACTTTACTGAGAATCCCTTTTCTCAGTTCATCATTTATCATTTTTATGGACCGTAATTCTTCTCTGCTTAAAACATTATTTGTTTTGGTTCCAGCGAAACATACTAATATTAGATTTTTCATACCTCACAATTTTGTCTAATTTATACAACAAAGACAAAAAGATAGCAAACTCAGGAATCCATCCGTCTTACCTCACCCAGTTCTTCCTTTATGAGACCCTTCATTTCAAGAAGGCTAAGTGACATCATTATCTTACTTTCTTCGAAGTCGAGTTCGTAAAAAATCTGGTCTCTGGACTTAGGCTCGTTAAGAATTTCTAAGATTTTATTTTCTAAAGGGGACAGAGAAGTGTTCTCTTTTTGTTTTTGGTTTCCTAGCGGTAGGCTATTTATTCCAAGCGCTTCGATCAAGTCTTCTGGAGAAGTTATAGGAGTAGCGCCAAGTCGAATTAACATGTTTGTTCCTTTTGAAGATGAGGAAGTTATGTTCCCGGGAACAGCTAGAACATTGCGGTTGTATTCTGTTGCCAGGCGCGATGTAATGAGAGTTCCAGATTTTTCTTCCGCTTCAATTATTAGCACCGCGTCAGATAGTCCTGACATTATTCTGTTGCGTCGTGGGAAGCTCCAGAGTGTTGGCCGAAAATCTGGTTTGTATTCAGACAAGAGACATCCACCAGATTTTAGGATTTCATCAGAAAGTAAAAGATTTCTTCGGGGATAGATAACGCTACGAGAAATTCCTCCACCTGGGACGCCAATGTTTTTCAGTCCCGCTTTGAGTGCTGACTCGTGAACAAGAGTATCCATTCCAATCGCAAGTCCAGAGATTATAACAACTGGAGTGCCACGAAGAGATGCGATTAACTTTTCACAAACATCCTTGCCGTAGGTTGTATATTTGCGAGATCCGACAATTGTAAGAAAAATGAGGTCTTCATCGGGGAAGGGTCCTCTTATGTAGAGTTCTTTTGGAGGGTCGGGGATCTCTTTTAGTCTTCTCGGAAAGTCCTCCGGTTTTATTATGAGTATGTCGTCTCCCATAACTTTGATTTGATTGTATCACTAATATTTGTATAATCTATAGACAAGTGCTTGATATCAAATTTATAAAAGAGAATAAGGACCTTATAGAGCTCGCAGCCAAGAAAAAGCGAGTGAATTTTGATGTTAATGAGCTAATCTCTGTTGATGACGAAAGACTTGTTGTGTTGAAGCAAGTAGAGGATCTGCGTGCTGAACAAAACCTCGCATCAAGAAAGATTGCCGTTGAAAAAGACACTAATGCTAGAGACCAGATGATTTCTGAAATGAAAATCTTGAAAGAGGATTTAGAGAGGGGTGAAGACAACTTGAGAGAACTTATAAAAAAATGGCAGATACTTATGTTGTCAGTTCCTAACATTCCAGATATTTCTGTTCCAGAAGGAGAAGACGATTTATCAAACGTAGAAGCAAAAGTGTGGGGAGAAAAGCCAGTATTTCCATTTACTCCAAAAGATCATATTGCTCTTATGGAATCTCTCGATATTGCTGATTTTGCCAAAGGAGCAGAAGTTGCCGGTTTCAGAGGATATTTTTTGAAAGGGGACGGAGCTCTTCTTGAGTTTGCCCTTCACCAGTTTGTTATTAATCATTTTTCTTCAAAGAAATCAGATTATGAATTTATGATCGTTCCTTCACTTGTGCGCAGAGAAACTCTTTTTGGTACAGGATATCTTCCACAAGGAGAAGATGATATGTATAAAACTCAAGATAGTGATTATTTTTCTGGAACAGCAGAAGTTGCAACTATGAGTTACTTTACAGATAAAGTTTTTGAAGCAGAGACCTTACCTAAAAAAGTTTTAGCTTTTTCTCCGGCATTTCGTCGAGAAGCGGGAAGTCACAGCAAAGATACAAAAGGTCTTTTCCGTGTTCACGAATTTCGAAAGTTTGAGCAGGTGATTCTTTGTGAGGCAAATCATGAGACTTCAGTAAAACACCACGAAGAACTTCTTTTAAATGCAGAAGAAATTTTGCAAGCACTCGGGCTTCATTATCATGTTGTGATTAACTGCGGAGGGGATTTGGGACTCGGACAGGTGAAAAAATATGACATTGAAGCTTGGGTGCCATCACAAGATAGATTTAGAGAGACACACTCATGTTCTTATTTCCATGACTTTCAGACTCGTAGATTAAACATTCGATATAAAGATTCTGAAGGAAAACTCCGTTACGCTCATTCACTTAACAATACAGCCCTTGCTATGCCTCGCATACTTCAACACATCGTTGAAAACTACCAACAAGAAGATGGTTCCATCATAATTCCCGAAGTTCTCCGTCCGTATATGGGAGGAAAAGAAAAGATATTACCTAAGAAATAAAAATGGCTAGAAGAAAGCTGAACATTCTGCCAAAAGAGATTCGTCAGGCTAGACGGAAAAAGTTTAGAAGGAAAATGTTTTTCTTCTTTCTTTTTTTTATTTTAATTATTGTTGGTTTTGCATTCTTGTCTAATTCAAAAGTAATGAGAATAGAAAATATCGAAGTGAGCGGGGCAGAGGTTCTCAATCCTGAAGATATAAGAAACTTTGTTAGAGAAGAAATGAATACAAAGTTTCTGTATGTTTTTTCTAAACAAAACTATATATTTTTCCCAGTAAATAAAGTAGAGAGTGAAATAATGAAAGAATTTCCAAGAATTGGGGAAGTTCGCGGAGGGAAGACTAATTCCAACACTGTTTCATTTTCAGTTGTTGAGAGAGAAGAAGAATATCTGTGGTGTGGAGAGAGTGCCGTCTTCGGTGCAGATTTGGCCAATGTAGAATGTTACTTTGTTGATAGTACGGGTTTTATTTTTGCAAAAGCACCACTTTTTTCTGGAAGTATTTATTTTAGATTTTTTAGCTCTATAGAGAACGAGCCACTTGGTAGTTATGTTTTTAATAATATAGAAGAATTCCAAAAACTAGTTTATTTCATTAAGCTGGTTGATGGTATCGGGCTCGATTCTACAACTCTGACTTTGGAGGGTGCCTCTGAGGCAGAAAAGAATTATGTAATTTATTTTAAAAAAGAGTATGAAGGCAGAAGTCTTCCTCCGAAGGTAATTTTTAAAACAGACTTTGATCCAGGGAAAATAGCCAACAATCTGGAAGCTCTCTTTTCTTTGCAGGAATTTTTGGCAAAGTTTGAAAGCGAAGCTGGAATAGAGTATATTGACCTTCGTTTTGACGGAAAGGTTTACTACAAATAATAGATGGAACAAGACACACAAAAAGAAAAAATAAACTTTTGGGCGAAGCTTCCTCGTCCGTTTTTTGCGCTTGCTCCGATGGCTGATGTGACTGATGTTGCATTCCGTGATGTTATTGCCCGAGCCAGTCGTGCCGGGCAAGAAAGTGGTGGTCCGGATGTTTTCTGGACAGAATTTGTTTCTGCCAATGGGCTTTGTTCTGCCGGACGAGAGGCGCTAATGTATGATTTAAAATTCGGTGAAAACCATCGTCCGATAGTTGCTCAGATATTTTCTAGTAATCCTGAAAACATACAGAAGGCAACAGAACTTTGTCGTGAGCTTGGATTCAATGGGATTGATATAAATATGGGCTGTCCTGATAGAACAATAGAAAAGCAAGGTTGCGGAGCAAAGATGATAGAGACACCAGAGATTGCGAAGCTGGTTATTCGTGCTGCGAAAGCTGGCGCCGGAGACTTGCCGGTTTCCGTGAAGACTCGAGTGGGGTATAGAAAAGAAGAAATTGATACTTGGATTAGAATGATTCTAGAAGAGGGAGTAGACGCACTCACTGTTCACGCGCGAACCAGGAAAGATTTGTCCAAGGTTCCAGCGAACTGGGATTATTTAAAAAGAGTTGTGAAGCTTCGTGACGAGATAAGTCCGAACACAATCATCATCGGAAATGGAGACGTGAAAGATATTGAAGATGGACTCTCTAAAGCAAAAGAGAGCGGAGTTGATGGAGTAATGATTGGACGCGCAGTTCTTGGTAATCCGTGGATTTTTGATCGGAAGGTTCGTGTGGCAAGGAGAGGTAAAAACTTTGGGAAGTTTTGGGCCAAATTAATTCCTCGAAAATGGCAAAAGAAAATACTTGGCTCAAAAGCATATTCAATAAGTGAAATTCCTCTCAAAGAAAAATTGGAAATGCTTGTATATCATGCAGAAACTTTCGAGCGAGAACTCGGTCAAGTGAAAAGCTTCTCAATAATGAAAAAACATTTCAAAGGTTATGTTCATGGTTTTCCTGGAGCGGTGGAGCTACGAAACAAACTATTTGAGGGTGGGAATTCGGCCAGCGAGATAAAGGGAGTCGTTGAGGACTTTCTAAAAAGCTAGTTTTGGTATAGAATGACGAAAAATTGAAAAATGAAACTTGAACCGGAAGTAGTAGAAATACTAAGTCAAAGATATGAAATGTTAGCTCGAATTGATCCTGGTGGATTGGGGCGTAGGGCATATATAAAAATAATGACCCATCTCGATAATTCCTCTCATGAAAAAATTCTAAATAAGATTGATATAGTAAGTTCGTACGGAGAAAAAACTATCGCTACGGTTAAACTCGAGGATGTGTGTAAAGGTGATTATTTTCAAGCAGGTGATAGGATTGTTTTATACGACGGAGGAGTTTCTAGGGTTCTTTGGTCAGTTGGATACTGGAGGGCCCATGTCGATTTTGAGTCTATGACTTGGGAAGACTTAAAAAACTGGAAACCCTTGAAAGAGGGTGAGTATGAAGAGTTACTTGCGCTTGTTTCTCAAAAAACAAAGTTTTGGGTTGTTGAGAAAATTAAGTCTCTGTTTTTTTCTAAATAATGTAATTAAAATATGCCGGATTTGTCCGGTTTTTTGTTTGTCTTTTATCCTGCTATAATCTCACTTATGACCGAGACTTTATATCGAAAATATAGACCTGAGACATTTGAAGATGTTGTGGGGCACGAGTCGATCGTGGAGTCTCTTCGTAATACTCTAAAGAAAGAAGAACCCCCTCACGCTTTCCTGCTAGTTGGTCCTCGTGGAATTGGTAAAACAACTATTGCTCGTTTGATCGCCAAGGGACTCGGTGTTTCTGGGAGTGATACATATGAAATGGACGCGGCTTCAAATAGAAAAATTGAAGATATAAGAGAAATCGTCTCACACGTAAATGTTCTTCCACTGGACTCAAAGTTCAAAGTTTATATTATCGACGAAGCTCACATGCTAACAAAGGAAGCTTGGGCGGCGTTACTGAAAACTCTCGAAGAGCCACCGAAGCATGTTGTGTTTATTCTGGCCACAACTGATGTAGAAAAAGTTCCAGATACAATTATCTCACGGTGCCAGAGGTACACTCTAATGATGCCAACTCGTGAAGAGATAAAAAATCACATTGCTGAAGTTGCTAAGAAAGAAGGACGCGAGATGAGTGATGAGGCTCTGGAATTAATTGGAGTATCCGCCGGTGGATCATATCGAGATGCTCTATCTATTCTTCAACAAGTTTTTGCTTTCTCAACTGAAAAAGAAATAAAGGGAGAGGATGTGGCGCTAGTGGCAGGAATTCCAAGTGAGAGTGAAGCAATAAAGTTTTTGGAATCAGCGATATCTGGAGAGATTGAAGAGGGAATGAAAATAATTTCTCGTCTTGAAAAAGAATCTCGCTCACCACAAGTTTTTTCAAAAATCCTTCTTGATCTTGGACGTGCGCTGGTTGTGATTTCTTTTTGCAAAGGAGAAGACTCTTTGATTGATGGATTCGTAAGTGTGGAAGGGAAGAAAGAATTAGAGAGTATTGTAAAAAATCATAAAAAACAAATAAGCTCAAAGTTGCTTTTGAAATTAATTGAACTTGCTCGACGAGCTTCTCTCGAAGGTGCTGGCTATCCAGCCTTTGCCCTTTTCTTGATTGAGATGGGGGAGAATTAATATATAAAAATAATTTTTATGATTGAAGCAAGATCATTTGTTCCTGAGATAGAAACAACTAGAAAAATTCTAGAAGACAACGGAGCTGTGTTTAAGGGAGAGTATGTTTTATCTGACAGGATGTATTCTTCTTTTAATCCCCCTAAAGGTTTAGATGATGAGTTTTTGCGTCTTAGAATTTATCAAAAAAATATTTGGCCTCAAAAAGATGTAATTTTGGCTGTAAAAATTCATGATCAAAAAGAAATAGGAGTTGATGCAGCAGTCCCGCTTAAAAAAGAGTTTGACACTGTAGAGGAGGCAGAAAGCTTCATTCAGAATAATCTTTTAAATAAATACAAATATGAGTACGAATTTAATCGTACTGGTTGGCAATATACTCTTGATGAATATGAGATAGATCTTGAAAGGGTTGATGATTTGGAAGATTTTTATACGGTAGAATTTAAAGCAAATACAGTTGAAGGGTTAAGACAGCTTGAAAAACTTTTAGAATTGAAAGATATAATTAGAGGACCAATAGCCTCTCATATGAAAAATATTTTGGGCACTGAATTTAAAAAGACTCAAATAGACTAATTAAATAATATTTGTTTTTTCATTGAGATGGGGAAGTAATTGACTCTAGAGATCTTTTTATATAAACTCCTTTGGAATTCAGGTAAACACAGGTTAAGCCAGATTGTTTTCGGGTGAGAAGCCCCTAGACAGTCCGTTGTATTTGGGAAACTGAATATAATGACCGGGGTTCGATTCCCTGGAAGTGGGATGAAGGCTGATCTTGATTTGCGTAGGATAGACGGGAGACTTTGACGCTAGGGCTCTGGTCCTTGTTGAGTCGTCGTTGAAATACCGTCCTTTCAGGAGAAAAGATCTTTTAATCATTGGGTTAAAAAGTCGCCGGAAGCTTTCTTGGATTTAGCCGCCTCTTGTAGGCGGTTTTTTT
>CAYZIU010000011.1:11573-13197 GCA_964478575.1 uncultured Candidatus Saccharibacteria bacterium
TACAAATTTATGTCCAGTTTTTTTATTTTGGAAAACCCAGTTCGTTTCGGAGATATGAATTACTGGGCAGTGGAAAATGGCTATGTTGCGGGAAAGACAACTAACCCGTCTATCAGATACAGAATATCCCAAATGAACCCGTGGCAGGCGAAAGGGTTCGGGAAAAAAATTCTCGAAGAAAATATTTCCGCTAATCCTGAATGGAATGATGATTTTCGTGTCGGACTTATGGAGGAACTTGTTTTCCAGAAGTTCTCTAAAAACCCGGAATTAAAGGAGAAACTTATTGAGACAGGGGATAGAAAGATTATCGAAGGAAATAATTGGCACGATAATTTTTTCGGAATTTGTTTTTGTGGCAAATGCCCAGAAGAAAAACAGCGTCCGAAGGAACAACACAACCATCTTGGGATCATTCTTATGGATGTCCGCGGTAAACTTAAAGAGTAGAGGGGAAACCCTCTTTTTTGATTTTCCTTTATAACTTCAGTTTAGAGAATTGACAAATATGAGGGTGGTGGTAGATTTGTTTCAAATACTTACAAATGGAAAAAGGGCAAAAGAAGGATTACATTTCTTTTGCAAATGAATTCTTGCAAAGGGAACACCGGTTTAATGTTAGAAATTGGAGGGGATTCAAAAAGTTTTTTGTAAAATTCAAAGAAGTTCGTGGTTCTAAATTACAATCAGGAAGAAGTGCGGAAAGGAATTTGGGTTGGATTGGCACAACAAAGTTAAATGACGGATACACTTTTTCTGCAGAAAGGAAAACGAAACACGAAGTAGAATATTTATTGGCAAAAAATTTTGTTGAAAAATATTGTCCTATCGAATAAAATCTATAAAAATATTTATATAAGAAGTTCAGTAAATCTGGACTTTTTTTAATTTTAAAAATAAAAAACCCGACTTTATACTAAAGCCGGTTTATATTTTTCATTTCTTGCGACAGTCCACTGCATATATATTTGTGTCCCGCCATTTTTTCCAATATGAGGGTCATTTTCAAATGACAAAATGTCACTACTGTCTATGGATATTTCTGCTCCAAGGCGGATGTAACTTTCCTGTGGAATAACTCCGAAAGATTCTGTTGCACTTAAATGGGTGATTTTTATGTAATACGCACCAACACTAAATTGCAAGTAAACAACTCTTTCAAAGGTTCCTACGCCTCTGAATATATCAAGCTTGTCTTCTTGTATTGATTCTAATTTTGCGCATGCAATTCCAAGCCAGTATTTTTTGTCTTTCGAGATTTCGTTTAGTTGTTTGGCAACCTCCTTAATATTTTCAGGTGTTAAAATAACATTTTTCATATAGGTCAATTTGGGCTCAATATACTCTTAAAATATAAATTGTCAAAGAAGGATAGGGTTAAGGACTAGAAAAATTATAGATATTCTGGTAATATGCCCTCATTATTGGGAGAAAGGTCTAAATGGTAGTCGCCTCATCGGCGACCTGCCGAAGAGGCAGGGACAGCGGCAAGGTTAAAAAGACTAAGCTTGAAAATTCTCTAAATAAAAAACACTGGGAGATCGTCTAATGGTAGGACAGCGGCCTTTGAAGCCGTTAATCATGGTTCGAATCCATGTCTCCCAGCAAAGTTCCAAAATTCGTT